>CALINB010000251.1 GCA_938045325.1 uncultured Rhodospirillales bacterium
TGGGGCGCAATGTCGTGATCTCGCGCCAGCGGGGAATGGCCGGTGAGTATTATAACGTGACCTGGCCCGGTTTCGCCGGCGTGCTGACTGCGATGGCGCCGGGGCGGTTTTCCGCCGCGATCAATCAGCCGCCGATGCGCCGCTATACGTTTTCCTGCTGGCTCGATTGGATTGTCGAGCGGTATCACTTAAACAAGCGGAAGGCGTTGCCGCCGGCGCATCTTTTGCGCCATGTGTTCGATACGTGCGAAACGTTTGAAGCTGCGAAGCAGGCCTTGATCGAAACCCCCATCAACATGCCGGCATTTTTCAGCTTAAGCGGCGCGCACGAGGACGAGGGCTGCGTGATCGAACGGACTGAAAACGATGCCCACGTTCACGAAGGTCCGTTTTGCATGGCCAATCACTGGCTGGGGCTCGAGGAAGACGGCCGCTTACGCGGTTACGATAGCCACGGCCGCCGGGCTTTGATGGATGAGCATTACGAAACAGCGCCAAATGATTTTTCCTGGGTCCATCCGCCGATTCTCAACACGGCGACACGCCTTGCCGTCATCGCCAATGCGGCAAAGAAAAAACTGATGGTGCAGGGGTTGGAGCGCGACGGCGCCGCGACCAAAGTGTTCAAGCTTGGCGCATAAAAAAAGTCCCGGGCGTTGCCGCCCGGGACCCTGTTCTCATTGTCAGGAATAACGCTCCTTAGGCGGCTTGTTCGCCTTCGAGAAGTTTCTTCGCCTTGCTGACGATACCGGCCGGCGCCTCTTTCTTAATGGCGATCGTACGCGGTTTCTTCTCTTCCGGAACTTCGCGGACAAGGTCGATGCTCAGCACGCCGTTGTCGAGGTTCGCGCCTTTGACGATCACATGATCGGCGAGGTGGAACTTGCGGATGAAGTCTCGTCCGGCGATGCCGCGGTGCAGGTAATGCACGCCTTCTTGTTCGGTTTTCTTTTTACCGACGACGGTCAGTGCATCTTCGTGGGTTTCGATGCCCAACTCGTCTTCGCCGAACCCGGCAACGGCCATGGTGATCCGGTAATGGTTTTCACCGTCATGTTCCCACGTTTCGATATTGTACGGGGGGTAGCTGTTCGACGATTGATCCCACTGAGAAGCGGATTCGAAAAGCCGTTCGAGTTGATCGAAACCGACACCGGAACGGAATAAGGGTCCAAAATCAAATGCAGACATAGTTACATCCTCCTATGAAGCGATGTTAGGGTTTGGCCCCCTTCGGGCACCTTGCCCCGAGGGGCCACCGGGCCCACACTGGCACCCGGTAGACTTGATTTAGTGCGCGATGGCGTTCTGTCAAGGGATCGCAAGTTATTGATACTTAATAACTTTATAAGTTTTTGTTGGGCAAGTCGAAGCGCGGCTTTCGATAGAGGGCGTACCAGGCCATGGCCATAACCTGCACGCCGAGCAGGATGGCGAAAGCGGCCCGATAGCCTTCCGGCGCATACGTTCCATTTGCCGTTACCGGCCACAGATCGATCACCGCCCCGATCCCCCATTGCACGAAAAACGACGCGCTGAACAGCAACAGGTTGAGGGCGACGTTGACCCGCCCGGCCAGATGTTTCGGAAAGGTTTGCGACAAAATGGCGTAGGAGAGAATGCTGGTGGTGCCGAAAAAACCATACACGATCCATTGCACCATGACCGTATCAAGCCATTGCAGCACCAACACGCCTTCAATCGTCATGAAACAAATCATGCCGGTCAGGTTGACGGTGATGGGCCGGATACCGATGCGTGTCAGCCGTTCGGCGATGGTGCCGAGGATGAGAAACCCGGCGACCATGCTGAGCGCAATAATAAACAAGTGTTCGGCCACGCCGCTTCGATCCATCCCGGCGACATCATAAAGCCACGGTCCGGACCACAGGCTCTGCACCGCGAGGAATGCCGATTGAATGCAAATGGTCACCGGCGCGAGACGGATAAAATGCGGGCTTTTGAACACCGCCACAAAACCGTCGATTTGTTCTTTGAGCGTTTCGTCCGATCCCGCGCCCGGTTTTTCCGGTACGACGAACAACACGGCCAAGGTCGAGACGACGGTGGCCAGGGATAAGCCGATAAAAATGCCGCGCCAGTCGGTGACCGAGAGCATGACTTCGACCGGCAGGGTGGCGCTGAGCGCGCCGAGGCCGCCGATCGCCATTTGACAGCCGTTGATGAACGGCAACCGCTCGCTTGGAAACCACATGACGAATGCTTTAAACGCGGCCATCAGGCACGCCGAAACGCCGAGACCGATGAGCGTGCGCCCGATGAACAGCCCGCTGAAGGTTGTCGACACCGCAAACAGCGCGGCCCCCGCGGCGGCGAAGATCAGCAGGGCGGCTTCGGTTTTGCGCGGGCCGTAACGGTCGAGCAGCACGCCGAGCGGAATTTGAAAAATTGCGAAGGCGACAAAATAAGCGCTCGAGAGAAGCCCGAGCGAGGTTGCATCGAGCCCGACATCGCGCACCAGGTCCGGCGCGATGACGGCATTGATGGTGCGCAGGAGATAGGAAAGAAAGTATCCGAACGCAAACGGGGCGAAGACGCGGAGTGCCAGAATCATCGCAGCAGCCCAAGCGACTTGAAAGACTTCGCGCCGTCGCGCGCGATCACGACATGATCGTGCAGCACGATGCCCATCTTTTCGCCGGCGGCCCTTACTTCAAGCGTCATTTGAATATCGGCATCGGACGGCTCGGGATCGCCCGAGGGG
>CALINB010000252.1 GCA_938045325.1 uncultured Rhodospirillales bacterium
CTTGGGGGACTAATGCCCGCTTAGGCCAGGGAGAATGGCTCGTCGCCGAAGCGGATGAATCAGACGGCACATTCTTGAAGCTGCCGGCTGTGATTGCCGTCGTAACCAATATTGATCCGGAACATCTTGAGCATTACGGCTCGTTTGATGCCTTGCGCGAAGCCTTCGCAACATTCGTTGAAAATGTACCGTTTTACGGTTTTGCCGCCCTTTGTATCGATCATCCGGAAGTGCAGGCAATGATCCCGCGTGTTTCCGACAGGCGGATTGTGACCTATGGGTTTTCGCCTCAGGCATCGGTGCGCGGGCAAAACGTGCGTTCCGGTGCGGGTGGTTCGCAATTCGATGTTGTGGTTCACGACCGTATGACAGGCCAGCGGACGAACATTGAAAATCTGCATGTGCCTATGGTCGGCGAACATAACGTGCAAAATGCCTTGGCGACCGTTGCCGTGGCCCTTGAGATGGGAATCGACGAAGCGGTTATTCGAAAAGCGTTGGCACAATTCGAAGGTGTTAACCGCCGCTTTACCCGGACTGGTATTGTCGATGGTATAACGATTATCGACGACTATGGTCATCATCCGGTGGAAATTGCGGCTGTTTTAAAAGCGGCCCGCACGGCAACCGAGCGCCGTGTCATCGCCGTGATGCAACCACATCGATATTCGCGTTTGCGCGATTTATTCGATGAATTTTGCACATGTTTTAATGATGCCGATGAAGTGATCGTGGCTGATGTTTACGCCGCCGGCGAGGAACCCCTGCAAGGTGTCGATCGTGATGCCATGATTGAAGGGTTGCGCGCTCGCGGTCACGGTTCCGTGCACGCCTTAGATAATCAGGAAGATCTTGCAAGTTTAATCGACGGCATCGCCGAGTCGGGCGATCTTGTTGTTTGCCTCGGCGCCGGTAACATCACGGCTTGGGCCAATGCCTTGCCAGAGCAGCTCGCGGTGCTGCGCGATCAATCAAAATCCGGGAAGGGGGCGAAAGCATGATGCCGGCGCGTTCCCAAACAAGTTTGATTGATCGTCTGCCGTCTGTCCGGGGTCGGTACGAGGAAGACGCACCGTTGGCAAAACTAACTTGGTTCCGCGTCGGTGGGCCGGTCGATGTGCTGTTCCATCCGGCTGACGAGCAGGATCTGCAATTATTTATGTCTGAAAAGCCCGTTGATGTGCCGGTCACAGTGCTCGGTGTCGGCTCCAACATGCTGGTGCGTGATGGCGGAATCCGTGGCGTGGCAATTCGCCTGGGCAGGGCATTCGGTCAAATCGACGTTGAAGGTTTAACGCTGACCGCCGGGGCCGGCGCGACCGATATCAGTGTCGCTGCCGCCGCGCGTGATGCCGGCATTGCGGGGCTCGAGTTTTTGAGGGGCGTGCCGGGAACGATCGGCGGGGCCGTGCGCATGAATGCCGGCGCTTACGGTGTCGATATGAACGATATCACCGTTTCGGTGCGGGCCATTGATTCAAAAGGCCGATGCCAAGAGTTCAGCCGTGACGCTCTCGGCTTCTCGTACCGTCATTGCGCTGTTTCCGAGGACTGGATTTTTACATCGGCAACACTGCAAGGACGTATGGGCAATCGCGAAGAAATAGCTGAACGCATGGATGCGATTCAAGCCGAGCGTGAAGAAACACAGCCTTTGCGCACGCCGACCGGCGGCAGCACATTTAAAAACCCGGACGGCGCTAAGGCTTGGGAACTTATTGAAAAAGCCGGTTGCCGCGGTTTACGCCGTGGCGGTGCTATGGTTTCCGAGAAGCATTGCAATTTCCTCATTAACACCGGTGATGCCAGCGCGGCAGATCTTGAGGGCTTGGGCGAAGAAATTCGCCGTCGGGTGCTTGAGGAGACCGGCATAACGCTCGAATGGGAAATTCACCGTCTTGGTGAAGGCTCAGATAATTCGAACGGGCCTCGCCTGAAGGCGGTGACGTCATGAGCCAGCATGTCGCAATCCTGATGGGCGGTTGGTCGGCGGAACGGGAAGTTTCGTTGATGTCGGGTGCCGCCGTTGCACGGGGTTTGAAAAAATCCGGCTATCAAGTGACGTCCATCGATGTTCAAAAAGATATGGGTGCGCTGTTAACGCGGCTTTATCCCCGTCCCGATGCGGCCTTCAACGCATTGCACGGTCGTTTCGGTGAGGATGGTTGCGTTCAAGGCCTGCTTAATATTTTAGAAATTCCCTACACCCATTCCGGCTTAATGGCGTCCGCCTTGGCCATGGATAAACCCATGGCAAAGCGGTTATTTGCCGAGCAAGGACTGCCGGTCGCCGAACATAAAATCGTCCGCCGCGATGACGTATTAGCCGGCGATGTGATGGAAAGACCCTACGTTATTAAGCCCCTTAACGAAGGCTCAAGTGTTGGCGTTTATATTGTCAGTGAAGAGGATGATGAAATGCCCTTTGATAATGTGGCTTGGCCGTTTGGTGACATGGTGATGGTCGAACAGTTTATCCCTGGTAAAGAGATAACGGTTGCTGTCATGGGCGACAAAGCCCTTGCCGTGACGGAAATTACGACCGAGCGCGGATTTTATGATTACAAAGCCAAATACGACACCGGTGGTTCCATTCATGTCTTGCCGGCTGATCTTGATCGGCAAACTTATCAAGAAGCCTTGGACATCGCCGTTGCCGCACATCGCAGTTTAGGATGCCGGGGCGTTTCCCGGGCTGATATGCGTTTCGACGGCAAAAATTTCTATTT
The DNA here is from genome assembly GCA_938045325.1 of uncultured Rhodospirillales bacterium. Lineage (GTDB taxonomy): Bacteria > Pseudomonadota > Alphaproteobacteria > Rhodospirillales > CALINB01 > CALINB01. The sequence continues at coordinate 2,730 of CALINB010000252.1, forward strand.
ACTGGAAATTAATACCCAACCCGGCATGACGGAAACGTCGCTGGTGCCGGAGCAGGCTGCCTACAGCGGCATTCCATTTAATGATCTTGTTTCCTGGATGGTTGAAAACGCGGAGTACGACCAATGAAGTTGTTTCGCTTCAAATCGAATCAAACAAAACCAAAAAAAGGGCAGCCTCGTAAGCGTGTCGTGCCGATTTGGCGGCGACCCTGGGCGGCGCCTGTTGCCATTGCCGTGACGATTTCTTTTTTGGCAGGTAGCTCCTGGTGGGTATTTCAGTCGGGGCAAGCTGAGCGTTGGGTTAGTCAAGCGAAGTGGCATGTGATTGCGGTATCTGGCCGGCTTGGCTTTACGGTGCAGGATATTTTAGTAGAAGGCCGCCGCGAAACCAAACAAACGGATTTGTTAAAAGCCATTCGGTTAGCACGTGGCGCGCCGATTTTTGCATTTGATTTAGACGCCGCCCGCGAACGTGTCGAGGCATTGCCATGGGTTCGGCACGCAACCATTCAAAGGCAACTGCCGGATACGATTTATCTGCGCATTACTGAACGCAGGCCCTTGGCGCTTTGGCAGCACAAGCGCCGCTTCTCATTGATCGACGAAACGGGTTCCGTCATCACGAGAAAGAACATTGCCCGGTTTTCGGGGTTGCTCGTCGTGGTGGGTAAAAAAGCACCGAAGCACGCCTCGGGCATTATTCGGGTGCTGTCGACGGAACCGGGCCTGCTGAAAAAAGTGAAAGCCGCTGTTTGGGTCGGCGACCGGCGCTGGAACATTCGTTTAACCGGCGGCATTGATGTCAGGCTGCCCGAGGATAATCCGGCGGGCGCATGGCAACGGTTGGCCGAATACGACCATAAGCACAACGTTTTAAGCCGGAATGTGACGGTGCTTGATCTACGTCAGCCTGACCGATTGATCGTGCGGACACGGGCGCAGCCCGATAAGCAAATTCCGGCAAGGAAAGGCAGAGAGACATGAGGAAGCCCGCCACCCCAACTCGGTCACGTCACGGGCTGATTGCTGCCCTTGATGTCGGCACGACCAAAGTGTGCTGTTTTATCGCCCGTGCCGAGGGAGCCTTAGAGCCGAGAATCATCGGTATCGGACATCAGGTTTCCTACGGTCTTCGCTGCGGCGCGATCGTCGATATGGACGAGGCCGAGGCTGCCATTCGCTCAACAGTTGAGACTGCAGAGCATATGGCCGGTGAAAACATTCGTCAGGTCATCGTGAATTTATCCGGGCACCAACAGGCCTCCCGATTGATCGCGTATGAAATTTCAATTGCGGGCCATCAGGTTGGCGATGCCGATTTACGCCGGATCCTCGATCAGGACAATCTATTGCAGGACCAGCCGGAGAATTATGAATTGGTTCATTCAATTCCGGTCGGTTACAGCATTGATGGTAATCGCGGTGTTCGCGATCCGCGCGGTATGTATGGCCAGCGGCTCGGCGTGAACATGCATGTGATTGCCGCAAATGCCGGACCCATTCGCAATTTGGAAACGACTGTATCCCGGTGTCACCTTGAAATTGAATCCAAGGTTTCTTCGCCGCTTGCCTCGGCTCTGGCATGTCTAACGGATGACGAAAAGAAACTTGGCGTGACATATATCGATATGGGCGGCGGCACGACATCAATCGCCGTGTTTTTCGATGGCGAGTTGGTCCATACAGATTGTATCCCGATTGGCGGTAACCACGTCACGACGGATATCGCCCGCGGCCTTGCGACACCGCTTTCGCAGGCTGAGCGCATTAAAACGCTTCACGGGAGCGCAATCCCATCTGTTTCTGATGATCGTGAAACAATCATGGTTCCTCCTATCGGTGAGGACGGTTCCAGCGAGCCCTATCAAGTGCCGCGTTCCATGCTGGTGGGTATCATCCGTCCCCGGTTGGAAGAAACATTTGAAATGGTCCGGACCCGTCTTGAAGACGCCGGTTTCGATAAAGTCGCTGGCCGTCAAGTTGTCCTGGCTGGCGGTGCCGCCCAGTTGCCGGGTGCGCGCGATTTAGCCGGGCTTATTCTTGATAAACAGGTTCGCATGGGGCGGCTGTTGCCGTTTGAGGGGCTGGCCGAGTCTGTTAGCGGGCCAGCTTTTGCAACCTGCGCCGGCTTGTTGCGCTACGCCATGATGAATTCATCACAAAAAACCGAAAAAGCATTCCGGCCCGCGGAGGAACCAGCCAGCCGTTTTGGCCGGATCGGGCAATGGATGAGGGAAAATTTCTAATGAAGAAGACATTCGTTGAATTGCAGACACGACAAATCAATTTTTCCGGTTCAGGAGGAGGCACCAGGACCGGCACACTTATTTTCACATATCAAAGCTAAGACAAGGAGCACCACATGAGCATCAACTTGAGCATTCCAAAACCAGAACAAGAACAAGAATTGAAGCCGCGGCTGACCGTAATGGGTGTCGGCGGAGCAGGGGGGAATGCCGTTAACAACATGATCGCTTCAGAGCTGGAGGGCGTGGAATTCGTTGTCGCGAACACCGATGCTCAAGCCCTCGGCCATTCAAGCTCGGAAACGACAATTCAGTTAGGCGCAGGAGTCACGCAAGGACTGGGTGCGGGTTCCCGGCCTGAAGTCGGCCGTGCTGCTGCTGAAGAATCGTTAGATGAAATCATGGGGCATATCAGCGGCTCGCATATGCTGTTCTTGGCTGCCGGTATGGGCGGCGGCACCGGAACGGGTGCGGCACCAATTATTGCGAAAACGGCACGAGAGCACGGCATCCTGACGGTCGGCGTCGTGACGAAGCCGTTTCACTTCGAAGGCGTTCACCGTATGCGCCTGGCTGAAGCCGGCATTGAAGAGCTTGAGCAGTATGTCGATACGCTGATTATCATTCCGAACCAAAACCTTTTTAGGGTCGCGAACGAGAAAACGACATTCGCCGATGCCTTCTCAATGGCCGACCGGGTGCTGTATTCGGGTGTTCGCGGCGTCACGGATCTTATGGTGATGCCCGGCTTGATCAACCTTGATTTTGCCGATGTCCGTTCAGTGATGAGCGAGATGGGTAAAGCGATGATGGGTACGGGCGAAGCCGAAGGCGAGACCCGGGCAATCGAGGCCGCTGAAGCCGCAATCTCGAACCCGCTGTTGGATGATTCATCTATGAAGGGTGCCAAGGGGATGTTGATCAACATCACCGGCGGTATGGATATGACGTTGTTTGAGGTGGACGAAGCCGCGGAACGTATTCGCAAGGAAGTCGATACCGAGGCCTATATTATCTTTGGGTCAACCTTCGATGAGTCGATGGACGGTCGCATGCGTGTTTCGGTCGTTGCAACCGGTATTGACGCCGGTGTTGTGAAACAGCCATTACCCGATATGGTCAAATACACCGCGCCGACACCGACGCCGCAGCATACGATTGTTTCCGAGCCTGAAACGGCAGCAAAACCGGCCCCAGCGTTACAGCCAGCGGCAAAACAAGCCGCACCGGAGTCGGCGGAAAAAATTTCGGCCACAGCGGCCGATGCTAAACCGATGGAACCGAAAGCAAAAACGGAAAATTGGGATCCCGTTGTTGCGGACCACGCTACGGGTAAACCAAAATCGGTAACGGTCAGTATCAAACCGGGACAAAAAACGGCGAAGAGTTTCGGGCAAAAACAAACTGTCGAAATCAAGGCCTCGCCTGCGCCGGTTGCAAAAGCAGCCAAAGCCGAGCCCAAAAAACCATTGGTGGCTAAACCGGTAGAGAAAACACCGACAGAACCGAAGGCTGCGCCTGAAATCAGTAAGCCCGCGGCTATGCCGTCCGCTAACGCGAGTGATCCGTTTATCCCACCACCGCCAGTAGAACGTGAAACTGGTGAAAAGCAAAAAAGCCCTGATCCGTTCGCCGTGGCTGCTATGGCCAATGGCGCGCAAAAGACGGATGCCGGAGACAGTTCAGCCCTCCGGGCGCCGGTACAATCTTCAGCGGAAGCCGCAACTGACGCGGATACCGGTGAGGAACAAGCGGCGCCAAAGAAGAAGGGGCTCTCGTTGTTTGAACGGGTGACGGGAACCGGACGGGCTCGCGAAGCAGAGGAAAAACCGGCTGAAACGGCCACGGTTACTCAGCATCCGGCAGCCGAATCTGCTGAAAAAACTGCAGAAACCGGCGATTCTGCCGAGGCGGAGCCGCAACGGGAGCTGGGTGGGCTGACGCCTCAGGATCGTCTGATTTCCGCCCCGGAAGACGAGGATTTGCTCGATATTCCGGCGTTTTTGCGGCGCCAGGCGAATTAAGGCTAAGTCATTGAGGAGTCGTAACATTCTGAAATAAAGATTGATTTGAGGGGGACCGGGGTAATTGTTACACACACCCTCGGAACCCCCCGAATCTTGCGGGTTTCAGGCCCTGCCTGAGCGCAATCGAGACGGTTTCTGGAAGTCATCAGACGGAAATTAATTAAGAACAATGACAGCTTCGAAGACCGACCGTACAAAAACAGACAGCATTGAGCATGTGTCCGAGCATGTCATTGTGGATACGCCGTCTACCAGCAAGCTGAACGGCTTTCGTCAGCACACCCTGAAAACCATTATCAGCTGTACCGGTATCGGCCTTCATTCGGGTTCCAAAGTAAAATTAACGCTTCATCCGGCAGAGCCAGATACGGGTATTCTTTTCAAGCGTACCGATGTTAACGGCGATAAAGCCATCATTCCCGCTTCCTGGGATAACGTTGTCGATACGCAGCTTTGCACGACCATTGCGAACGATGCCGGTACCAGTGTTGCAACCATTGAACATTTAATGGCGGCATTGGCCGGTTGCGGTATCGATAATGCCATGATTGAAATCGACGGCCCCGAAGTGCCGGTCATGGATGGCAGTTCGGCACCGTTCGTGTTTTTAATTGAGTGTGCCGGGACCTTGGAGCAAGACCGTCCGCGCCGCGCTATTCGTATCGAGAAAAAGATCGAAGTTGAAGAAGACGGTTGGTATGCCGCCATCACACCGGGCGACGGTTTCTCCGTTGCCTTTGAAATCGATTTCGACAGCCCTGTGGTTTCCCGCCAAAGTTTTACCATCGGCTTGATCAACGGCACGTTTAAGCGTGAATTGGCCCGGGCCCGCACCTTCGGCTTTCTGCATGAAGTCGAGGCGCTGTGGGAATTGGGCTTGGCCAAGGGTGGGTCTTTGGAAAATGCCGTTGTTGTCAGCGGCGATAAAATCCTCAATGAAGACGGCCTTCGATTTGACGACGAATTCGTCCGCCACAAAATGCTCGACGCCGTCGGTGATTTGTATTTAGCCGGTGCTCCCTTGATCGGTCATTTCCACGGCATTTGTTCCGGCCACGCCGCCAATAATCAACTGCTCCGTGCCGTCTTTGCCGATCCCTCCAACTGGAGCTATGTTGAGCTCCGCGCTGATCTGACCACCGCCTCCGTTGGCGATCATGGCCTTCCAGAGGTTACCGAACCCGCTCTTGCCGCAACGGCTTGATTCTTCTCTTTTTACCCTTCCTTTCCTTCAAAATTTACGGAAAAACTTAAATACGCTGCCGTCACGTATGATGGGCCGGGGATTGCCGTCAGGGTTGTTTTTCCACTGAATTGACATGATATAATCAGGGTAGATTCGGGCGCCGCTATAATTCTTGAACCCGCCCGGCACATTGTAATTTAGGCTGTTATGGTAATTAAAATATTTCACAACAATAGATTATTAACAGCCCCGTTCATGGCGCGAATTCCTGTTGTTGCCGTTTTGGCCATAAGCCTGCTCCTAACAGCGTGCTCATCCGATGATGCTGGGCCAAAGTATATTGAGCGCCCGGTTCATAAAATTTATGACTCGGCCATGAATGCTTTGAATAAGGGCTCATTAGAATTCGCTGCGCGGGAGTTTGATGAGGTTGAACGCCAACATCCTTATTCAACCTGGGCCGTACGGGCAAAACTCATGGCAGCATACGCGCACTATCTGCGCAACCAATATGACAGCGCGATTGTCGCGCTCGACCGGTTTATTCAGCTTCATCCGTCAAATAAAGACGTTCCGTATGCGTATTACCTCAAAGGCCTCTCTTATTACGAGCAAATATCGAGCGTTGAACGCGATCAAAAAATGACGGAACTGGCGATGCGCTCTTTACGTGAATTGGTTTCTCGTTATCCGAACAGTAAATATGCGCGTGATGCGAAGCTCAAAATTGAACTGACGCTTGATCACTTGGCCGGCAAAGATATGGTCGTCGGGCGTTATTATTTGAAACAGCGGAAATATTTGGCGGCAATCAACCGGTTTAAAATGATTGTCGACCGTTATCAGACGACGACACATGTGCCCGAGGCCTTGCACCGGCTGGTCGAGGCCTATTTAGCGTTGGGCATCGTTTCAGAAGCAAAAAAAATGGCGGCGGTATTGGGCCATAACTACCCCGGGAGTGAGTGGTATATCGACTCCTATGAAATGGTTGGAAATAAAAGTTTCCGTCCAGAAGAATCGCCTTGGTATAAATTCTGGTAATCGGGTTTTCGCGGAATGCTCAGCACGCTCTCGATCCGCGATGTCGTCCTCATCGAGAAACTTGATTTAACGTTTGAACCGGGTCTGTGCGTCTTGACCGGTGAAACGGGTGCTGGAAAATCCATCTTGTTGGATGCGTTGGGTTTGGCGCTGGGAATGCGTGGCGATGCCCGGTTGGTCCGGGCCGGCAGCGATAAAGCCAGCGTGACGGCTGAGTTTGAAATGCCCGCTGATCATCCGGTGAACGAATTATTGGCCAGCCAGGAAATCGATGCAAATGACGGGATCTTCCTGCTGCGCCGTGTATTGGGAAAAGATGGCCGCTCGCGGGCATATGTCAACGATCAGCCCATCAGCATTGGGTTGCTCAAGCAGATGGCTGAAACCCTTGCTGAAATTCACGGTCAATTTGATAATCAGCGCCTGATGAGCCCGGCGACTCACCGGGCCGTCTTGGATGCGTTCGGCGGCCACCATCAAGATCTCGAAAACACGGCGAAAACCTATCGGGCTTGGTGCACTGCGCGCGAAGCACGGATAAAAATAGAAACAGATCTCGCGCGGGCGCAAGAGGATGAGGAGTACTTGCGTCATGTGGTCGATGAATTGAATTCGTTGGCGCCGCAAGCCGGTGAAGAAGAGGAGTTGGCAAAGCAACGGGCTTTTATGATGCACGGCGAAAAACTGATCGAAGCTTTGCGCCAAGCGGAGAAAACGCTGGATCAAGGTAAAGGAGTCGATAATGCGTTGCGAACGGCCCTCAGGCTGCTCGAGCGCAATGCCGAAAAGGCCGAAGGGAAACTCGATGCCGCCATCGCCGCGTTTGATCGGGCCGTTACGGATGTCGCCGAGGGAATTGCACTGTTAAACCGCTTGAGTGCCGAAATCGATTTGGATCCCGCCGTCTTGGAAGATTTGGAAGAACGATTGTTTGCGCTTCGTGCAGCGGCACGAAAACATAATACGCCCGTCGATCAGCTGCCGGATGTGCATCAGGACCTGATCAAGCAGCTCGCATCTCTCGAAAGCGGTGGGGCTGACCTGGAAAAAAGTCGTAAAGAAGAACGTCAGGCGCGTGAAGCCTATATTACTGCCGCGCAAAAACTACGTACCGCCCGGCAAAAAGCAGCCGGTCGTCTAGATCAGGCTGTGACAAAGGAGCTCAAGCCCCTGCATTTGGAAAAAGCCGCCTTTGTTACCCGTTTGGATAAGCTCGATGAAAATGCTTGGGCCGAACACGGGCAAGACGGCGTGATCTTCGAGGTTGCAACCAATCCCGGTATGCCGGCGGGGCCGATCAACCGGATCGCCTCGGGCGGTGAAATCGCGCGCTTCATGCTGGCCCTGAAAGTGGTATTGGCCGAAGCGGATACGGTGTCGACGATGATTTTCGATGAAGTCGATGCCGGTGTCGGGGGCAAGGTTGCCGCCGCTGTCGGCGAGCGTTTAGCAAAACTGTCCGAATCGTCCCAGGTTTTGGTTGTTACACATTCACCGCAGGTCGCGGCCCGGGGCGCCCATCATTGGCAAGTCTCAAAAACGGACAATAAAACCGGCGTCTTAACGACGGTCGATACATTAAACGAAACTGACCGGAAAGAAGAAATAGCACGAATGCTTTCCGGCAAAAGTGTAACCGATGAGGCTCGCGCCGCCGCCGACAGTTTGTTGCAAGGCGCTCATCCGTGATCAAAAACCTGCGTGATATTGACGTTGAAGCGTTAACGGCGATTGAGGCGGCAGCCGAATTGGCGAGTCTCGCCCAAGAGATGATTGAGCATGATCAGGCGTATTATCAAGATGACGCGCCGGTCATTTCCGACGCCGACTACGATGCGCTGCGCAAACGCAATGAAGCAATTGAGGCCCGGTTTCCTGATTTGGTGCGTCCGGACAGTCCTTCTTTGAGGATCGGCGCTACTCCGGCGGAAAAATTTGAAAAAGTTACCCACGCCCGGCCTATGCTATCGCTGGGAAACGCCTTCGATGCAGACGATGTACAGGATTTTATTGACCGCATTCGCAGGTTTTTAGGTCTTAAAGACGATACCGCGGTCGATATCATGGCCGAACCCAAAATCGATGGTTTATCGATTGCCGCGCGGTACGAGAAAGGGAAGTTTATCCAAGGAGCAACCCGGGGTGACGGCACGACGGGTGAAAATATTACAGCTAATTTACGAACCCTGAAGGATATACCGGACCGGATTAACGGTGATGTTCCGGATCTCCTAGAGGTGCGCGGCGAAGTTTACATGGCTAAGTCCGATTTCGCGGCGCTTAATAAACGGCAAGAAAAACGCGGTGAGAAAGTCTTTGCCAATCCGCGCAACGCCGCTGCCGGCTCACTGCGCCAGCTCGATTCCTCCGTGACCGCGCGCCGCCCGCTCAAATTTTTTGCATACACCTGGGGTGAGGTGACTGGGACGGATGCGTCTGGCTATGGTGGGCATGCTGATTGGGATACGCAAGCCGGTTTTTACGATAATCTAAAGGCCTGGGGTTTTTCAGTTAACCCTTATGCAAAAGTTTGCTCAAGTCTTGAAGAATTACTAGCGCTTCATGGAGAGCTTGAGAATGCGCGGGCTAGCCTTGATTACGATATTGATGGTGTCGTTTATAAAGTGAACCGGCTCGATTGGCAGCAACGCCTCGGTTTCGTGTCGCGCGCACCCCGGTGGGCCATCGCCCATAAATTTCCTGCCGAAAAAGCCCAGACCCTTTTAAAAAGCATTTTTATTCAAGTCGGGCGGACCGGCACCCTGACACCGGTCGCCGAGCTTGCGCCCGTCACGGTCGGCGGTGTCGTCGTCTCACGGGCGACGCTTCATAACGAAGATGAGATCGAACGCAAAGATATCCGGCCCGGTGATACCGTTGTTGTACAGCGTGCCGGTGACGTCATTCCTCAAGTGGTTAGCTTTGTTGCCGAAAAGCGGAAAAAGGGTGCACGGAAATACCAGTTTCCTGACCGCTGTCCCGAGTGCGGTAGTCTTGCCGTTCGTGAAGAAGGCGAGGTGGCACGCCGGTGCACAGGCGGCCTCATTTGCCCGGCTCAGGCTGTAGAACGTTTAAAGCATTTCGTTTCCCGAGATGCTTTCGATATTGAGGGCCTTGGCGCCAAGCATATTGTCGCCTTTTGGCATGATAAGTTGATCGAAACGCCAGCGGATATATTCCGGCTTCGGGACAAAGCCGATGACATCAAAGGCCGCGAGGGGTGGGGTGACAAATCAGCCGATAACCTGTTCGCCGCAATTGCGGAAAAGCAAACAATCGGATTGGACCGGTTTATTTATGCGCTCGGCATCCGCCAAATCGGCCAGGCGACGGCACGTGTTTTGGCCAAGGAATTCCTCTCGCTTAAAGATCTTCGCGAAGCGATGAGTGCCGCGCAAGACCGCGAAT
>CALINB010000253.1 GCA_938045325.1 uncultured Rhodospirillales bacterium
AAATGCAATAAAATCAATAAGTTAAAGTCATTATTAAGTATTGGCGTCCCCTAGGGGAGTCGAACCCCTGTTTTCGCCGTGAGAGGGCGATGTCCTAGGCCACTAGACGAAGGGGACCTGCAGGTGAGGTGTCAGCTTTAACCTGTTTAATGACCCACCGCAATTTCAATTTCAAAATTTGAAAATTGCCGTTCTTTTTCATCGTAACGAAATGCAGCGGTCTCCCCCACGGTGCCGTCCTTTATTGATGTGATAACCCAAATAAGTGCGGGTTCCCACGCTTGTTCGAGATCGCGTGCCGAGGGGTGCGCCGGTCCGTTCGGATGAGAATGAAAATGGCCGACGATGTCTTCTGATGTATCTTTCAATTCACGCATGATGTCGAAACGAAGCTGCGGGTCAATTTCGAATGAATCGCGCGTATCGTTCTCGGTTTTGTTTGGGCTGACAGCAACCCGGGTCACGGTTTGTGAATTCTTTGAATGTTGTTGTCCGATAAGCAGCCCACAGCTTTCCTTCGGATAGGCAGCGGTGGCGGCATCTTCGATTTCTGACAGCTGTTCGGGCGTTAGGATGATCACGGTTCAGTCTTTAATGTTCCCATTGACGTTCCTGTCGTCGTATCGATGATCAGGATCATGCCGCATTTGCGATCCGGCGCCTGTTTCGGTTCGAGACGAAGATAAAGCCGGCTGCCGTCCGGTTTCATATCGGCGATTTGGCAGTTTGGCGGAATTGGCAGCGTTTGTTCAAATTTACCGCTTTTCGGAAGTGATTCCTTCGAACCCGTGCCAAGCTCCTTAGCTTTTTGGTACATGCCATACCCTAAGGCGGCCAATCCAACGGCGATAATGACGGCCATTACGATAACGAGTACTTTAAGGGCTTGAAGCATTTTCATTCTTTCATTGAGCGCATGAACACATCGAATTTACCTACTCCTTATACTGTTGTCGTGCCCGAGGACAAGACCGGTGCGCGGCTCGATCGCGTTCTGGCGGATGCTTTGGCGGATTTATCTCGGACCCGGATCAAAACTCTCATTGAAGCCGGTCATGTGGTTTTGAGAGCTTCGGCGCAAAATCTTTCGGCGGATCACCGGGTTCAGGCTGGAGAAGAATATGCCGTTACCGTTCCGCCTGCCGAACCGGCGCGCCCTCAGGCGCAAGACATTCCGCTCGATATTCTCTTTGAAGATGATGACTTGCTGGTTGTGAATAAGCCGGCCGGGCTTGTCGTTCATCCGGCCGCCGGGCATGCTGACGGCACCCTGGTGAATGCGTTGTTGGCCCACTGCGGTGACAGCCTTTCCGGGATCGGCGGCGTGACACGGCCCGGAATCGTTCATCGCCTAGATAAAGACACCAGCGGTCTGATGTTAGTGGCCAAAAATGATCAGGCCCATCAGCATCTATCGGCGCAACTTGCCGAACATCGTATCGAACGCGTTTATCAAGCCTTAGTGTGGGGAACCCCGAAACCGATGCGAGGAAGCATCGAGGGCAATATCGGACGCAGCCCTACAAACCGGAAAAAAATGGCGGTGGTGACCCGGGGTGGAAAATCGGCCCTTACCCATTACCGTGTCGTGCAAAGAGTGGGGAGCGTTGCCAGCCTTATCGAATGCCGGCTGGAAACGGGCCGGACGCATCAAATCCGCGTCCATCTTTCTCATATCGGCCATCCGGTGATTGGTGATCCGTTTTATAGCCGCGGTTTGCGCCGTGCTTTGCCCAAGATCGATCCCCAGGCCCGCCTACGCATCGCGGCATTTAAACGCCAGGCACTTCACGCATATTTGATCGGGTTTACGCACCCGAAAAGCGGCGAAATACTTCGATTTGAGGAAAAAATACCATTAGAATACAGTGAGTTAATGAATTTTTTAGACGGAATTTAATTTTTCTGTACAGCGCCGTCTAAATTAGCTATCTTATTCATGACTAAATTAGTCAAGTATATAGAGGAAGCACGCTATCCATTCGTCGCATGACGCTCAATAAAATAAACGGCATGCGGAAACCGGGGGGAGGAGACACCGGTAACGAAAGGAGCATTGAACGTGACCACGTCTTCGACCATAGAACAAACGGCACATAACGTGTCCCCCGAACAAAATTTAACCCGGTATCTACAAACGATTCGCGGGTACCCGATGCTTGCGCCTGAAGAGGAGCAGTCCCTTGCCCGGCGCTGGCGAGACCATGAAGATAGCCAAGCCGGCGATACAATTGTTACAAGCCACTTAAGATTGGTTGCAAAAATCGCAATGGGTTATCGCGGTTATGGTTTGCCTGTGGCTGAGCTGATTTCGGAAGGCAATATCGGCCTGATGCAGGCTTTGAACAGATTTGACCCGGAGCGCGGCTTTCGGTTTTCAACCTATGCCATGTGGTGGATTCGTGCAGCGATGCAGGAATACATTTTGCATTCCTGGTCGCTTGTAAAAATGGGGACGACGGCATCACAGAAAAAACTGTTTTTCAACCTGCGCAAGCTTAAAGGGCAAATACAGGCTCTTGAGGAAGGTGATTTGTCCCCGGAGAATGTCAAAAAGATCGCATCGGCTTTGCAGGTCTCTGAAACGGATGTTATCAGCATGAACCGCCGTTTGACCCAGCCGGACCATTCATTAAACGCACCGCTGAATGACGAAAGCGAGGGCGAATGGCAGGACTGGCTTGAGAGCGGCGAGGTGAGTCAGGAAGAAACGTTGGGCACGTTTCAGGAGTTACGCGACCGGCGCGAGCTTTTGAAGCAAGCCATGTCGGAGCTTTCCGGTCGTGAGCGCCATATTTTTACGGAGCGGCGCCTCAAAGATTCGCCGAGGACCTTGGAGCACTTGAGCCAGGAGTACGGCATTTCCCGTGAGCGGGTCCGTCAGATCGAGGTAAAGGCCTTCGAAAAAGTACAGAAGAGCGTGAAAAACACATTTATGGACCGGCGATCCTATTCAAATTAACCGCATCTCCGTTAGATGTTCGAGGATACTCAAACGAAACGAGGGCTTGATATTTTCAAGCCTTCGTTTTTTTGGTGGTTTGAAACTTAAGCTGTGGGTTGAGGCGACGGTGGGGCACCGTTTGCAGGCGGTGGTGTCGGCGGCACCGGTTGTCCCGCGTTCGGCGGTGTATTCGCAAGTTCGGATGCCGAAACTTTCGGATCGGCTTTGCCTTTATCGGTTTTTTTGTCTGATGATTTTGCCAACGTCTCTTTTAAGACAGCTGAATCCTTAACGTCTTCAGCCACCGCCTTACTCCATTCTTCAAGCAATTTTCTCTGTTGAGCCTTTAGGTTCACAACGTGATGTTGATCAAAGACCCGTTGAACAGACACGACCACAGGGGGTACTGCTATAAACAGCATCCAGCCAAACGCAGCGGCAAAATACATGATGGCGATATTAAAGAGATTTGTCAGAATAATGATGGCGCCGGCAATCGAATGTTGGCCGAGCCACAATTCAAGTAAAAACGGAAACACACCGCATAAATTAGCCGCACCGACGCAAATCGTATTCGAGCGATTATAGGAACGATCAATAACATAGGCGACAAATGTCGGCAGCATGGCGAAGAAGATCAATAGCAGGCTGGACGTCGAGAAAAACATCACCGTGAGCAGGGCGAGAATCATCCCTAACTTCATGCGCGGTGTATATTTCTTCGACTGGCCCGCTGTCTGTTCGGTTTCGGGTATATCCGTCGCCATCTTACTTCACACTCGCTAAACTGTTTCCAAGACGAGGAAGATCATAATGATCATCATCGCGATAAACATGGAAGACATGGCAGCAAATTGCTG
>CALINB010000254.1 GCA_938045325.1 uncultured Rhodospirillales bacterium
CGGGCGGATCGGCCATATATTGATCGATCGCGGCCTGTGTCGGGTCAATGCCTGAAATATGCGCATTGAACGTATCGCATAAAATCTGGTGCGCTTCGGCTGTTATCATCGCCGGCTCACAATATAGCTTTTGCGCTATGCGCGGAAAATCACTGATCATCTTCAATATCCAATTCAATTTGTTCGTTGTCTTGCTTAACGACCTCGCCCGGCTTCGTAACCTGGATCAATTCGCGCCAGTCAACGTCAACGCCCGTTTCCGTCTTGATCCGCTGGCTTTCTTTGATTGCAACAATTATATCGTCGCCTTTTTCGCCCAATGTCGCGTCGGTGGTCGTTCCGGCCCGGCGGTTTATCTGCGTCAATGACAGATTGCCCAACCGAAATCCGCTTTCGTTCGCTGTAGCGGTGTCTTTCGGATTGCCGAACTGCATTTCAGGCAATGACCATTCGACCTTGTACCAACTGCTCCGGCCATTCGGCATCGTCGGTGCCGGCGGTAGCTCGCCATCGCGGATCGCCATTGCAATGCGCCACTCCCATACGCGCTGCAAAAATTCTTCGATGATCCATGCCCCGTACATTTCAAACGATCGCACCACCGCCTGCTGTGCCGCCCGGCTTGCGCTAAAACTGCCTTTTTTAAAGTCGAGTAAAAGAAAATCGTACGGAATGCGCGTTGCCGATGCGATCAACCGTAAAACCATTTCGCAATATTGCACGTATTGCGGGTTGGGTGTAGCACTGGCAAACGAATCAATCTTTTCGCCCGGGTTAAGGTAGTAATTCGCGCCGAAATCGAACGTTTCATATATCGGCCCAGTGCCGCCAGAACCGCCGCGAGGTGTACTCATTGGATTCGGCATTGCACTCGCGCCGCCTTCCTTCATTATAACATGACCGGTCGCGGCGTCCATCTTCGCTTTGATAAGTTGCGCTTCTTGCAATTCGTCGAAATCAATTAATGTTTTGCAAATCGGGTAAATTTCCGGGGTCGATCGTACTTTTTCAAAGCGCAATTCAGGACATGCAACCAACCGGCCCGCTGCTACGGGTCGATAATCGTATTTATTCCGATCGATCCGGCCTCGGTCGTCCCGCCGCAATATGTAATGTCCCAGGGTTTGCCCTTCGGCATTCAATCGCACTCCTTCGATCACGCGCTTGTCGTCTTTGAAATCGTTCGGCGTGCCGATCCGGTCGGCTTCGATCGGTTGAATCTTGCCGTTCTGGGTAAATAACGGCAGCATATCGCCCATAAAAAGCCGGGCCTGTACAACCAGCTTTTGCATCTCGCGCATGTTCAACCGACCTCGATGATCCGGTGATCGGCTCCAATCGTTCCAAAAATCTTCGGCAGTTTCGTTCCAAGTGTTGTCGCTTGTTTTCGCCTGCGGTCGAATCCCTTGCGGCCCGACCACGTTGTCGGCAATTCGGCTTGATAGACTACTAACGATCGGATTCGACCGCGCCTGGTCTAATGCCTCGAGCCGCATCATTTCGAGCGAACGTGTACCGATTAGTTGATCTTCCGGCAATGGCTGCGATCGATAACCGGCCTGCTGTTTGCGGCGGGTCGTTCGTTCGTAATAGGTATTCGTCATGTCCGGGATCGGCATGCCGCGCTTATCAAGTATTTTGCTCACCGGTACGGACTCCCATCTAATCGACGCCCTGAAAAGTCGCTTGTGCTACGCGATCCGAACTGGTCAACGTGTACTCTTTGCCGGTATTTATCGACCATTCGCTCTAAAACGGTGATGCTGGTCTTGGTAAATGTCTTGCCCATTACGGAATAGGACACATTAGCACCGCCTGCCAGGATCGTCTCAAGTGCGTACTCGTACTCCTGCAACCATTCTTCGTTAGTTTTCGCCATAAGCCTATACATACGCTGGATTTGTCCGCTTTTGGCTGTTATTGCATCAAACGCGTATTAAATCCCATCATTTCCGCGCCTAATATGCTCATAACTTCGCAGTCGAATGCATGCTCATCGCGGCGGCCTTTTTTGCAGGCCCATGCTTCTTTTTCCGGGTCGTAGTGCATCGCCGTAACCTGGTCGGTGTAGCTTTGTCGCCCGATCGGTGCGTTATGCGGTATAAACCACGGAAACGGGCATTTTACGGCGTTTTTTTCTTCGTCCAACGTGTAGCCATTCATCCGATCCATCAACTGCCGCCGGAATGCGTCGGAATCGTATTGGATCAACTGCACGCTTTGCCCGTATTGCTGCCGCTTCGTTCCTTCCCATGGGTTGATGCTTTGCTGATTCCATAGTTGCCCGATCCGGCTTGCACCGCGTCCCATGCACGGCACGAACTGCAATTCGCTCGACATCTGGTAAACCTCTTGCGTCCGTTCGCCATATGCCGCGTCGATAATCGCCGGCCAAATTGTCATTTCCTGCACGTAATCGGCCAACTCCTGCCACGTCGCCATGGTGCTAAACTCAATCAATGCACTTGCCCCGCCTCGTTGCCATTCCCGCGCCAATACCCAAAAATGCGTCTTTTGCACGTCGATTGAAATGATCGTTCGCACGTCATCGCCGGCAGTATCGCCTTTAATGTTAAACATGTCCCGGCCCCAGTCGGTCGCGCTCGGTCGCTGGCCCCAATCATAATTCGCCCGGCGGCTTTTCAATTCTTCGTCGCCGACATCAATTTTTTCTTCAATAAACGGTTCGGCCAACGTGTTCTGAATCCATCCGCGCAATTCGTTCGGTTTGTCTTTGACCTGCAAAAACTGACGCACGATGCTGTACGGGCTGCCCGATTCCCAGGTACTCAACCAACGCGGGAAATGGAAGCTCGCCCGGTCGTATGTTTCCGGGTCGCAGGTCGCTCGCCATTCGCCATCTTCTAGCATCTCGTTTTTTTCGTGGCCGCTTATCTTGCCCTTGCAATGAATACATTCGATATATGCGCCCTGTGCCGCATCTTCGATCGGCAATTTGCTGTCGAATTTGAACGCCTGCCAACGGATAACCTGCATTTCGTTGCAATGTATGCACGGGACGTAATACTCGCGCCGATCGCCTTTTTGCCATTCCTTGTGCACCACACCGCGCTCGG
>CALINB010000255.1 GCA_938045325.1 uncultured Rhodospirillales bacterium
GCCCCGCTTTTAGGCATTGCGCATAAATATGTTGCGAAGACGGCGAGAGAATAAAGCGCACGCCATCATGAACTTTTTTCCCTTTCAGCATGCGTGCGGCAATTTCAATATCCTCGAAACGCCCGTTGGCACACGAACCGATCATCGCCTGATCGATCTTCTTGCCGGCAACTTCGGCAATCGGCGCGACATTCCCGAACTTGTTCGGTTTGGCGACGACAAACGGCATCTCATCGACATTCACGGTGATTTCCTGATCATACACCGCATCCGGATCGGCCGCCGTCGGCTCATACGTTTCATCCGTGCGGCCCTTGAGATATGCTTCGGTCTTATCATCAAAGGGAAACACCGCGAACTGGCCGCCGACTTCGACGCCGTGATCGGCGATACACATGCGGCTATCCATGGAAAGCTGTTCAACCAGCGGCCCGGAGAATTCAAGGGTCTTGTTGTCGCCGAAGTCGTCGCCGTATTTGCCGGCCAAATAGAGGATAATATCCTTCGAGATCGGATAATTCGGCTGATGACCTTCAAGATTGATCTTGATGGTCGGTGGCACCTCGAACCAGAGATCGCCGAATAGGGCTGCATACGCCGCACCCCCGCCGACCTCCGCGCGCGCCAGCATGTTCAACGCACCGTAGGAAATGGTGTGCGAGTCCATGCCCACGATCAGCATGCCCGGGCGCGCGAGCCCCCGGTCCATAATCATTTGATGGCCGATGCCGGGTTCGGCATCCTGAAAAATTTTGATCCCAAGCCGTTTGACCTCCTCGCGGGTGACCACGTTGCTGTCGGCGAGCGCTTGGCTGAGCGCCGGTTGATGATGGTCCACGAAGACGTAAATTTTTTCCGGGTCGAACACCCGGGGCAGCCCTTCTGGGAATCCCATCATCTCGGCTTCTTTTTTAATTCTGGGGCCAAAACCGTATTGAAACCGAACCGCGTCGACCTTGGCTTCGATGATGTCCCCGGTCTGCACCGGTGTTCCCTCGACATTATGCCGGGAAAAAATCTTTTCGGTAATCGTTTGTCCCATAACTGCGGCTCTCTTTGTGAATACTCGTTATTTCGCTAATGCGAATTTCCCCGCTTCCCGTCCGGCGATACGCCCGAACACCGAGCCCGCCATCAAACCGGTGCTGCCGGGATAATTGTTGTAATAAAGACCGCCGACCAATTCACCAGCGGCGTAGAGTCCGGGAATTTCAAGATCTTCGATATCCTGCACCCGGGTCGTGGTATCGATTTTAAGCCCACCGAAAGTAAAAGTAATGCCGCAGCCGACGGAATACGCCTCAAACGGCGGTTCCTCAATGGGATTGGCCCAATTGGTTTTATCGATTGCCAAACCTTCCGTGCAGCGGCCGTCTTTGATGTTTGGATCAAACGTCACGTCGCGTTTCACGGCGGCGTTGTATTCCTTGACCGTTGCCAGAAAATTTTGGAAATCGACATCTTGCATCTTATCGCAAAGTTCTTCCAAAGTATCGGCTTTGACTTTTGTCGCGCCGCGCAATTTATATTCATCGCGCAACAAGTGTGTCACTTGTGAATCAAACACCTGCCAAGCGAAACTGCCCGGTTGCTGCAGCACGACACGGCCGTACTTCGCATAGGTATAGTTGCGGAAATCCGCGCCTTCATCCAGGAAGCGCTTGCCTTCCGAATTGACCATGATGCTGAATGGATAGCTGTGCCGGTAACCGGCATGCGGCTCGTTCGGATCGCCGAAGGTCGGCGCGTAACGCTCCCAGGCCACCGAGTGACAGCCCGACCACTGGCCGTAGGATTGTGCGCCAATATCGAGCGCCATCTGGATACCGTCGCCGGTGTTATAGCGGGTGCC
This sequence comes from uncultured Rhodospirillales bacterium, assembly GCA_938045325.1. Classification (GTDB taxonomy): domain Bacteria; phylum Pseudomonadota; class Alphaproteobacteria; order Rhodospirillales; family CALINB01; genus CALINB01. The sequence continues at coordinate 1,853 of CALINB010000255.1, forward strand.
GCGAACTTTGGCCTGATCGAAGCCTGGGCCGAGATACTTGGTGCGCATTTCCCGGTTTGCTTCAAACCCGCCGCTCGCCAATACGACCGCCTTAGCGTGGATGTCTTCTTTCTTACGGCCGACCGTCACACGAACACCGGCAACACCTTCATCGTCTTCGAGAAGTTCAATAGCGCGGGTTTTATATCGAACATCGATGCCCTTTTTCGCAGCACACTCGTATTCAGACTCAATCAATCCCGCGCCGCCGCCGTTAGCATAAATCACGACACCGCCGAAAAACTTAAACTTACCCTTATGATTGAAAGCCTGGCGACCGTAATTCGCCAAGAAGCGAACCCCTTGGCTGCGAAGCCATTGAACCGTATCGAAACTGTTATCGACAATGACCTCGGCCAAATCCGGATCGATGTAATACTGGGTAATGCTGAATAGATCGTCGAAGTATTGGTCGCGGGAATATTCGCCGAAATCCGTTTTCGCGATTTCCTCATCCGTCAGATCGGGAACAACGGCTTTAATATCATCGGCACCATGATGGACGATGCGAAAGCCGCCGCCGGTATAATGAGAATTACCGCCCCGAGTTTCTTCGGGTGCGCGCTCCAGCACCAGAACACTCGCGCCTTGTTCTTTCGCCGATAACGCCGCACAAAGCGCCGCATTTCCGCCACCGACAACGATGACATCGTAAGTTTGATCCGCCATGACTCTCCCTCTTGAATCCGGCCCACCGGGACGCGGGCCTTCACTAATTTTGAACTTGGCTCTTGATGGTGCCCAAGGATTAAGGTGTATTTTAACGCATCTTCCCGGTTAGTCGAGACGATAACGCGCGACGGCCTCCTCGTCCCATTCGAGGCCGAGGCCGGGCGTGTCGGGGATGATCGCCTGGCCGTCTTTGATCGTTATCGGTGTTTGCAGCACCGGTTCGGCCCAATCGACGTATTCCAGGTAATGGCACGTCGGGGTTGCCGCCAGCACGTGCACGCTCACCTCCGGGTATAAATGAGACGACATCGCCATGTCTGCGGCATCGGCAATGCGCGCCGCCTCGAGCCAGCCGGAGACGCCGCCGATACGCCCGATATCAGGCATCGCATAATCGCACGCCTCGATATGGATCGCTGCGGCCATGACGGCAGGGCTGTTGAAGTTTTCACCGAGTTGGATCGGGATCCTCGAGGCCGCTTTGATGCGTGCACAACCAAGGAAATCGTCATGGCGCACCGGCTCTTCGATCCAGGCGGGATCAAATTTCTCCAGCAGCGCCAACCGCCCGATCATGTCCTCGGGTGTTAAGGCCTGGTTGTAATCGACCATAACGACGGTCCCGGCAGGCACGGCTTCGCGTACGACCTTGGCGGCTTCCCGGTCGGCCATCACGTCACGCCGCCCCAGGCGCAGCTTGACGGCCTTGAAACCTTCGCCGAGCAATGCCAACGCTTCATCGGCCAGTTCTGCCGGTTCCTTCAGGCTGAGGCCTTTTGAGTTGTAAGCGGGGATCGTGTTCCGGTTTGAACCGAGCAGTTTATAAAGCGGCAACCCGGCGGCCTTCGCGCACGCATCCCAACAGGCGATATCGAACGCCGACAACGCCATGCCAAGCGAGCCCTCGGTGCCGACAAGCGTAAACCGGCCGCGCAGGGATTTGTATAAGAATCGCGGATCCGCCGCTTCGCCACGGACCATCTCGTCGATCCGCTCGATAACGGAGACGAGAAAGGGCGCCGCCAAATCCATGTAGCAAAACGCGTAACCGTGCCCGGTGACCCCCTCTTCGGTTTCGACATCAACCAAAAGCAGCGGGGCAACATCGACGCTGCCCCGGCTCGTAATCAACGGCGTTATAATTGGCGCGTTGACGGCACGGGCGCGAACCGAACGAATTTGGAGCGACGGCAATTCCATGAGTTGCCGTTCCTACATTAGTGCTGGTGCCGGGCAAGACCGCCGTCGACCGGCAGAACGATACCAGAGATGTAGTTTGCGAACGGCGTGCAGAGATACACGACCGCGTGAGCAACGTCTTCAGGCTCGCCAGGCTCACCAAATGCGATCACCGGCTCTTCCGTCTGTACGGTATCGATGCGCGGGTGCGTCTTGGCGGCTTCGGTACCGTTGATCACGCCCGGCTGGACGCAATTGACGGTGATGCCGTGCTTGCCGATGCCCCGGCTTAAGCCTTTCGACCAGCCTTGCAGCGCACCGGATGCAGCGTATTCGATGCCGAAGTCCAACGGCTCCGAAGATCCGACCAAATTCACCACCCGGCCCCATTCGTTCTTAATCATACCTTTGACGACTTCATGGGTGAGCTCGCGCGGGAAGACGAATTCGGTACGCATTTCGGATTGCCAGTCCTTCGGATTGATATCGACAGGCGTCGAAATTGCATCGCGCAATCCGCTGGTCGCGTTCACGAGAATATCGACCGCGCCCGCTTGCTTGGCGACGTCGGCGGCAGCACCCTCTTTCGCGTAATCGACGGCAATGTCACCGGCTTTCGCATCGTTCGCGACTTTGGTGACCTTCACGCCTTCGGCGGCCAGCGCATTTGCAATCGCCGCACCCAAAACATTTTCACACCCTGTCACCAGGGCCGTGCGTCCGGAAAGTTGCCAATCTTTTGCCATGATCGTTTCCTTTCCTAATATGCGTAACGGCGAAAGCCGCTATCGACGGGAATAACCGTGCCGGTGATGTAGCGTGCCAACGGCGATGACAGAAACACAATTAAATGGCCGATGTCTTCGGCGACACCGAAGTCGCCCGAGTTGATCCACTTGCTGGTGTTCTTGCGGGCTTCCGGCGAATAGTTGCGCAGGATCTGCTCGCTGACGATTTTACCCGGCGGAATGGAATTGATCGTCACGTTGTGCTTCGCGACCTGGCGCGACAACCCTTTCGCCCAAGCATGGCAGGCCGCTTTTGTCGGGTTGGCCGTGCGCATATCACGCGGTTCAGTTTTACCGGTAATGTTGATGACCCGGCCGAAATTCTGATCGATCATTTGCGGCATTAACGCCAATGTCAGCGAACGGATCGAGCCATAATTCAACTGCATCTCGCCGTCCCAAATTTCTTCGGGCGCATCGAACGGCATGTTGCCGGGATAATCAGGGTTCTTACTGCGTCCCGCCGAGTTGACGAGAACATCGACATGTCCAAGTTTCTTGATCGCTTCTTCGGCGATTGGGGCCGTCCCGCCCCGCTTGGTAAGGTCGGGCGTCACGATAGTCTCGGGCCGCGGGCCGCCATCTTTTTCAATTTCATCGGCAAGTTCCTCGAGCAGTTCGCCGCGCCGGGCGGCAACCGCGCACTTCACGCCTTCGGCCGCCAAGCACTTTGCCGTGCCGCGGCCGATTCCTTGGCTGGCCCCCGTGATCAAGGCCGTCCGGCCTTCCAATTGCAATTCCATCGCCATGGATAAAAATCCTCCCTCTTTTTTAATCCCGGTGTTTGGCATACGGCCGAAGGGCCGCGTCGATGGTTCTATTCACCGGTGTGTCGATCCCGAGTTCCGCGCCGAAACGGGCAACCGCGCCCGACAGCCACGCGACTTCAAGCGGGTTGTTGCGCTCAAGATCGTGATGCATGGATGAGGTCATGTCAAACGGCAAGCCATCGATAAATTGAAGTTTTTCATCGGCGTAATCTTCAGGAAAATCGACCCCCTTGGCCCGCGCCACTTGGACGGTTTCGTTCATCACATCATAGAGGAACCGGCGCATCCGGGGGTCTTCGCGAATGGGGCCAATGGTTGTGCGCACCAGTGTCGTGGTCCCGCTCAGGCCCACCAGAAAGACGAACTTATCCCAAATAGTGCGCTGGATGTCCTCGCTGGATTCGGCGACAACCCCGCCGGCTTCGAGGGCCACCCGCAATCTCTCCACACGATCGGACAGACCACCGTCCAACTCACCGATAACGACCCGCTGCATGGTGCCAAGGTGGTAAATCACGCCGGGCTCAGAAATGGATGAGGCGATTTGTGCGATACCACCGATGAGGTGCTTCTTGCCGAGGATATCCGCAAGGATGTCATCGGACTCGACACCGTTTTGCAAAGAAACAACCGTTGTCTCAAGCCCGATCATCGGTTTAACGGCTTCGGCAATTTCTTCCGTACCCCAAAGTTTAATCGCGATGATTACATAATCGACCGGACCAATGTCGGCGGGCGTGTCGGTCGCCTGAACCGGCTTGATCAAAGCATTGCCTAATTCGGCACTATCGACCTTCAGGCCGTTTGCTTGCATGGCGGCAAGGTGCTCGCCGCGGGCGATGAAGGTAACGTCCGCACCCCCTTGTGCCAGGCGCGCGCCGAAATAGCCGCCGACCCCGCCACTGCCCATTATCGCGATTTTCATGATTTACGCCGCTTCGACCGTCAGAATAACGCCGACTGTGCCTGTGACTTTTACGGCGGTGCCGGCATCCATGTCCTGTCCGTTGACCTTCCAGGTCGTGTCATCGATCCGCAGTTTTCCCGTGCCGTTAACGATCGGCTCATCGAGCGTAAAGACGCGTCCGACATACTGCTGCCCTCGGCGATTCAAAAGCGGATGATCCGTTGACGTTGGATTGCGCCGAATGAATGCCCTCCCTGCAAAGACGCTGACAACGGAAAGAATGGTGAAGATGAGAAACTCAAGCTCCCATGTCAGTGCTGTTGCCAGCAGAGCGATAATGCCGGTGATAAATGCCGCGACACCCAACCAAACGAAAATGATACCGGGCGCTAGAATTTCGAGCACGACGAGGGCACAGCCAAGAATAAACCAATGCCAAAACGTGAGCTGTTCTAAGAATGTTGCGACTTCCGACATAGCAGTAACCTTATCACATGAAACTTCTATTTTTCAGCCGATAATTATGTCGTTGAATCGGGAATGCGCGACCGCGATGAGCTGGCGCCGTCGTCTTTAGATCCAAACGTCTCTTTAGCAATTTCGGCAATACCGGCGATAGAACCGATCACGCCAGAAGCTTCAAGCGGCATGAGAATAACTTTTTGGTTGCGGGCCGAGGCGATTTTTTCCAAAGCGCCGACATATTTTTGCGCAACAAAGTAATTGATCGCATTAACATCACCTTTGGCGATAGCCGTTGAAACCATATCGGTTGCTTTCGCTTCGGCCTCGGCTTCCCGTTCCCGGGCTTCCGCATCCCGGAAAGCGGCCTCCCGGCGGCCTTCGGCTTCAAGAATGGCAGCCTGTTTTTCACCTTCGGCTTTCAAGATTTCCGCCTGCCGGAAACCTTCGGCATCAAGAATATTGGCGCGCTTATCCCGTTCCGCTTTCATTTGCCGTGCCATGGATTCGACCAAATCGGTCGGCGGTGAAATATCGCGAATTTCAATCCGCGTGACTTTAACACCCCACGGTGCCGTCGCTTCATCAACGACCGTCAGCAATTGCGCATTAATTGCATCACGTTTCGATAAAAGTTCATCAAGATCCATCGAGCCCATAACCGTTCTGATATTGGTCATGGTCAGATTGAGAATAGCGCGAACCAAGTCACGGACTTCGTAAGCCGCCTGGGCGGAGTCGATGACCTGAAAGAACACGACGCCATCGACGGTCACCATGGCGTTATCTTTGGTAATGACCTCTTGCGACGGCACATCGAGAACCTGTTCCATCATATTCATCTTGGCGCCAATTCGGTCAACAATGGGAATGATAAAATGCAGCCCTGGCGTCAAAGACCGTGTAAACCGGCCAAACCGCTCGACGGTATATTCCATACCTTGGGTAACGGATTTAACGCCCATAAAGACCAGCAGGACGCCGAGCACGAGAACACTAACGGAAAAAATCGAAAATTCAGTAAACCCCATAAAGCTCTCCCTTCAGCAGCATCCAATCACACGCTGCCGTTCAATCAATCATATGATTGAGTGTACCCCTTTTAGATAGGCCGTTTTTAACAAAATGCAAGTTTTATGGTAAATTTTGATGATAGTTACGTTTAAGAAACTTTGTTTTTCAAAACGCCTAACTTATCGATCGATAATGTAACCGTATCGCCTTTCCGTAAAAACTTTGGCGGGTTAAAGCCGCCGCCGATCCCTGTGCAGGTTCCTGTGGCGATCACATCGCCTGGTAACAGCATCATGCCCGCCGACAGCGTTTTAATCAGTGTCGGCACGTCGAAAATCATGCCTTTAACATAAGCATTCTGGCGCAATTCGCCGTTCACATGCGTTTGAATTTGAAGTTTTTTGATATCGCCGACTTCATCTTTGGTCGCAATGTAAGGCCCCATGGGGCAGTACCCATCCAAGCTTTTACCGAGAAACCATTGGTTATGAATGCGCTGAATTTCACGCGCCGTTACATCGTTAATAATGGTGTAGCCGAACACATGATCAAAAGCTTTGCCTTTCGGAATCTTCCGGCCCTTTTTCCCAATGATGACGCCAAGCTCGACTTCGTAATCCGTCGATTTCGAATAATCGAGATGCGCCGGGATTTTTGCCCCCGGTCCAATGACCGACTCCGGCATTTTGGTAAAGATAATCGGATACTTCGGAATCGCCGCACCCGACTTGGCGGCATTGAATCCGCTGTCATCAAACTCGTGCGCATGATCGTAATAATTTTTACCGACACACATGACGTTGCGGATCGGTTTCGGAATGGGGGCAAGCAGTTTTACTTTTTTGCGCGGGAATTTGGCACGCGGGCCGGCATTCTTAACCGCCCGCGCCGCTTGTTTAAGAACGCCCGCACCGGCGGCAATAAGCGCGTTCATATCATTCGGCAGCGTGCGGTCTGCTTTGACCAAATCGACGACC
>CALINB010000256.1 GCA_938045325.1 uncultured Rhodospirillales bacterium
TGCTTGACGGATTCATAATGATCATCAAATTGCCCGAGAGCATGCACCGAATCGACAACCGTAATAACGCCATCGACAAAAAACCAATCGCCGAGCCCACTATCGGAGATCACCGTCATCAACACCGGTACCGGATCGGCCAATCCGGTCGTCTCGACGAGCACGCGATCAAACGGCGGAATTTCGCCTTTGGCCCGGCTTTCAAGCAGGCCACTAAGCGTATCAACAAGATCGCCCCGAACCGAACAGCATAAACATCCGCTCGATAGCAGCATGACGTCTTCATTGGGGGTCGTCATCAGCTCATGGTCGAGTGCAATATCGCCGAATTCGTTAATAATCACGGCGGCATTTTCCATGCCCGGATGCTTCAAAATCCGGTTTAACAGCGTCGTCTTGCCGCTGCCCAAAAAGCCCGTAATCACGGTCAGCGGGATAAAAGCCTTTTCAGGCCGTTCAAGTTCTTGCATTTTCTGTTATCTCTACCCTGGTGAACGAAGATTTGATCAGAATGGACCACACTCGATGACTATGGTCAACCGCCAGCACATCATCATCCCATACGGCTTAACCCATTGGGATAAAAATGTTTTTTCGAGCACGATGGGCGCCGGTGGCGATCTTGTTATCAATTGCCGTACCCGTTTTGTTGTGATCGACCCGACAGAGCACTCCCCGTTGCGCCTCAATGGTGGGCAATACGAGTTTCATGAGCCGCCGAACATGCGCTTACTACCGACGGTCCTGGATCAATTGGCCTTCCTCGAAACCCATTTTTTTGCGCTGTGCGGAACCTGGTCGAAAATGCAGCGGCTCTTTATTTCGCGTTATTTCGAATTCATTGTAAATCGGGTGGAAGCAGAGCGTTCACACCTCTCAAAATCAATTGAAGCATTCGGCAATCTTTACGAATATCAGGATTGGGCTTACTCCGCCTTGCGGCCCCTACCACAGGCCTATGTCTTTGCTCCAAGGGGCGGCAGCGGTGAGGGACTCCCCCAGGCGGATGATTTTATCCTTACCGACATTGTTTTTTGGACAGGTAAAAAAGTTTTCGTTCTCGATTTTTCCGATCCCAATGCGACCGATCCGTTCCAAAAGCGTAAATTTGATCGGATTAAAAATGCCGGTATCAAAATTTTACCTATGACGGCGGATATACTTGAAGACAAATCTTCATCAAACTTCGCCAATAGTTTACCTGAAGTGTTCCAAAATTTCTGGCAGGGCGAACTCGCGCCATCCCGCCCGTTCGTCGACACCAAGCTCGGCGACCTATCCATCAGCGACATCGGATTTTGAACAAAAAAACGGCGCTCCCGAAAGAGCGCCGCTTTGAAAATATAGTGGCCGAGTGATCAGGACCCGACCAGTTTCGTCTTCACGAATTTCAAGATCCACTTTTTAACCTCAGGCTTGATGCCGGCGCCGCGTTTCACGACTTCGGTGGCATCTTTGCCGAACGATTGCGGATTATTGCCGAACCGCTTCTTGGTCAGCTTTTTGAACTTCTTATCCTTGTAAACTTTCTTGATCGTCGCTTGATAGGTGTCGAGGACATCTTTGGAGACACCCGGCGGCAACCATAAACCCTTGTTCGACATGGAAATGAGATTGATCAACGCTGTATGCGCTTCCCATTGCATGCCCGAGGGTTTTCTACCGTTCAACTTTTCGTAAATTTCACCGACGTGCGGCAGTTCAGGCATAATCGGGTCGCGACCGATGGTGCCATCCGGCTTAGCAAAACCAAGCGCAGCAAAGGTAATAACGCCTTGCTTTTGCAATTTAGCGTGATTCTGTTTGCATTTGATCACGGTTTCCTGGCTGAACTGCAATTCACCCCGGACAACCGCTTTGCGGCGCTTACCTGTCGACAGGCCGAATAACGGCTTCACGTTGGGAATACCGAGCATGTCGAAGGCCACGAACGAACCGAGACCGGACGAAATGGCGTTTTTATCGCCCATGAGCAAACGCCCCTTATCGGCGCCCGCTTTGCGTAATGCTTTGACGTCAGCCAGAGCATCCGAACCGTTGACGCCGAGTTCCTTACGCGCTTGCAAGCAAATACCGAACGGCGATAGAACAATCGGGTTCCATTTCAACAAGTCAAATTTGACTTTCTTGCCACCAAAAACATAGCTGGTTTGAACCGAACCGCCGGTTGTCATGATGACAGTACCGTCTCTCGGTGCATTTTTCTGAAACCAGTTCGAACCCTTGATGCCGCCACCGCCTGGTTTATTGACAGCGAGCACCGCCGGTTTGCCCGGTAGGTATTTGCCGATAAAACTGGCAAAAATTCGACCGTACTTATCCGTACCGCCGCCTTCTTTTGTCGGAATAATAACTTGAATCTTTTTACCGGAATAATCGGCAGCGATTCCTGTTGCCGGTGCGGCAACAATACCGGCACCGAGTACGAGAGCACCGGCCATTGTATAAAGTTTTGAATAATGACTACGCATAAGCTTCCTCCATGTTGGCTAACCTGTATCCCCATAATTTATTAGTATTCATTTGGACACTTCTCATATTAAACACCAAAATCGGGCTCTTGGCTTGCACAATCGCAACCCGCAGTTTCCGGCGGAAACCCTAGATATTTAGCGCTGATGGATGTCCTTAATCGATCGTGAACGGCACTTCGAGCCCAATGCCTTGATCCCGGGCCAGTTCGAAAGCCTTCTTCGCCAGCGCCACGTCCTCCATGGCAACGCCATGGGAATTATAAACGGTGATGGCATCAGATGACGCCCGCCCCTTTGCGGGATCCGCCATAATGTCACCGAGTTCCAGAACATCCTCCCATGACCGACTCCCGTTTTCGACAGCGCGCAACAGGACGGCGGATTCTTTTTGTGCCTGAACCTTATTATCGACCGTGATAACCGAACACGCTTCAAGAGCGGCATCATCGAGTTCACGGCGTTCGAGCCGGTTCGCCCCCATCGCATTGATATGCGTGCCAGGCTTTAGATGCTCACCGAACAAAACCGGATCCGCTGACGTGGTTGCCGTCACCAAAACCGAACATGCGTAAAGTTCTTCCGGCGATTTTGCCGCGGATACGGGAATGCCGAGCTTATCCGTCATTTCTTTGCAAAATATATCGAGACGGCCTTGATCCCTGCCGATAGCAAGAATGTTTTTAATCGGCCTGACAGCGGCCACTGCGGCAAGTTGTGTCTTGGCTTGGCGCCCGGTGCCGAAAATACCGATGGAGTCAGCATCTTCTCGCGCCAGCAGTTTGGTACCGACACCGCTCGCGGCTGCCGTGCGCAACGCACCCAAATGAAAGACTTCAATGATGGCATCGACCCGACCGGTCTTACTGTCCACCAATATCAATGTTCGCCCCGACTCGCTCGCAAAAACCATCGAGGACGATACTTTGACGGCAATTTTTCCCAACGGCGAAACGATTGCCGACGTTAGGCGCAAATAACCGCCGCCGGGAATATCGATCTGCTGACGCGGCGGATTGATAACCTCCCCCGCACCGCTGATCTTGAACACTTCCGACACCGCGTCGATGGCGTCCTCGATCGTGACGAGGGATTTAATATCGGCTTCAGAAAGAAAGATGGCCATAAAGCGCTCTATGTTTTTAAACGATCACCTCACCGCCCATGACATTCACGGATGTACCGGTCACGAATGATGAATCATCGGAAGCAAAATACAAACAAGCATTGGCGATGTCCTCAACCTCACCGCGACGGCGAAGCGGGATCATCTCGAGGTGTTCCTTGGAACCACGAGGAACTTTTCGATCCTTGTACCATTCCGGGTTACGCCGTTCGGTTGCGATCGACCCTGGGTTGATCAAATTCGCCCGAATGCCGTAAGGGCCGCCTTCAGCCGCGACGGCGCGGATCAGCCCCAAAAGGCCATGTTTGCTGGCGGCAACAGTACTGGTGCTTGGCTTAGCGGTAATAGCGCCCTTGCCACCCATCGCCATGATCGAGCCGTGTTTGCGTTCCATCATCCCCGGCATGACAGCGCGAATAAGATAAAATGCGGCATGAAGATTGACACCCATTCCCCAATGCCATTCCTCATCGGTGATGTCGATGATCGGTGTATGGGGCCGCACGCCGGCGTTGTTCACCAAAATATCGATGCCGCCGATCGTTTCCGTCGCCTCCTTGACCATTGCGTTGACCTGCTGCGAGTCGGACACATCACCTTGTATGGCAAGGGCCTTGCGTCCTTTATCGCGGCACGCTGCGGCGACTTCCTCTAATTCATCCGGATTGCTTTTGGAAAGGACGATGATATCGGCCCCCTCATCAGCGAACGTCAATGCGATTTGCTTGCCGATATTCCGGCTCGCACCCGAAATCAACGCGATTTTACCTTGAAGTTTCATGAATCCTCCCGTTAGCGAAATTGTTGTTTTTTTTCATTATGCTGCCAAAATTCGATGAATGCCAACAATTACCGCGGAAGAATTAAATGAATAAAAAACCCGTCATTGTCGTCGGACGCAAACTGCCGGAATCTATTGAGGCGCGTTTAACCCGCGATTACGAACCACGATTTAATGCGGATGACAAACTCTATTCAACCGATGAACTCTTGGCGTTATGCGAGGGCGCGGACGCGGTGCTGCCGTGTCATTCCGAGCATTTCACGGCGGATGTGATCGCCAAACTACCGGATAGCATTAAGGCCATCGCCAATTTTTCCGTCGGAGTCGATCATGTCGACCTTGAGGCCGCTAAAGCCCGCGGCATCATCGTCACCAACACACCTAATGTCCTCAATGACGCCACCGCGGAAATCGCTATGCTGCTGATGTTGGGCGCGGCCCGGCGCGCCCATGAAGGCGAGCAGATCATGCGCCAAGGCACCTGGACGTCGTGGAGCCCGGCTTTCATGGTCGGTACGCAAGTTACCGGTAAGCGCTTTGGTGTCATCGGTATGGGCCGCGTCGGCCAAGTTGCAGCCGACCGCGCCCGCGGCTTCGGCATGGAAATCCATTATTACAACCGTAACCGTCTCACCCCTGACCTCGAGAAAAGCGCGATCTATCACAAAACGGTTGAAGACCTCCTGCCCCATTGCGATGTGCTGTCGTTGCATTGCCCGGCGACGCCGGAAACGGTGAAACTGCTGAATGCCAAACGCATTCAATTGTTGCCCGACGGCGCCATCGTGGTGAACACGGCACGCGGCGCCATCATCGATGAGGATGCTCTCGCGTCTGCCTTGAAAACAGGCAAGGTCGCCGCGGCGGGCTTGGATGTTTATGCCGAAGAACCGACGGCCCAATCCATATTCAAAGATATCCCGAATACATTTTTAATGCCGCACATCGGCAGCGCAACCCACGACACCCGCGATGCCATGGGGTTTCGCGCCCTCGATAATCTTGATGCGGTATTCGCCGGCAAGGAGCCGCGTGACCGCGTTGCTTAAAACGAAAAGCTTAAATCGCCATGTACTCGGGATCATGGCCCATGAGATAGGCCCCGACCGTTTGATAATGCACTTTATGGCCTTGGACTTGCTGAGTGACCGTAAGGAGGTCACGATAGCGTCGTTCAAACGGATTGTTCGCGAACACGGCCGTAGCACCGGCGGCATGGTAGGCGATGTCACCGGCTGTCTTGGCTTCCTGAATGGCGAAAGTCGTCGCCAAGCGTAGCCGCATTCGATGCTCCGGCGTACTAACAGTACCGCTTTCAGTCATTTCTTCCCAAATCTCATTTACTTCATGCAGAACATAACTGCGGGCCGAACGAATGCGCGCCTCGGCAAGGGCCACTTCTGATTGGGAAAAGGCGTTATCCTTAAGCAGCGTCTTCCCGAAACGGCCCGATTTTTCCATGGCCAAGTCTTTAAAAGCTTCAAGGATACCCCGTGCCAAACCAATCGCGACACCGGCAAACATGATGGCATACGTCGTATTTGAAAAAAATTTGTATAGAGTCCCATCGACATAATTGTTTTGATGGTCATCGCGGTAAAACGCGTACTTTTCCGGAATGAACAAATCTTTGACTTCATAACCGTCGCTATTGGTTCCGCGCAGACCGATGACATCCCAGTAACCCTGAAAGTTTCCTTTCTCGGTGGGAAACAACATTGTCATCATGCGTGTTTCGTTTTCGGCTTCGGTAACGGGATTTCCATCATCATCGACAACCGTCACGTATTGTGCGCCCAGCCATGTCGAATGACGCCCGCCGCTTGAAAACAACCACTTGCCGCTCACGCTGTAGCCGCCGTCGACGCGCTTGGCCTGCCCGCGACCAACTCCCCAGCCGAGACAGCCCTCGGGCTGGCCCCAAATTTCCTCGACCGCGGAAGGTTCCAGCAAAGCCGAAGCGAGCGAACACCCATTGAGTTGGCCTAAACACCACGCGAGACTGCCGTCGTATTGCGCGACCGCGATCATGATATCGTGCTGCTCCATCGGCGTTAATTCCGCACCGCCGTAGGCTTTCGGCAAGAGCGTTTTAAACAGTCCTGCTTCATGCAATTGGCTTAAAAGCGCAGGCGGCAAGGCCTGTTCGGCTTCGATTTGATCGGCGGCCTCAAGAATGACCGGCCCGAGTTCATGAACACGGGCAACGTAATCGGTGCCCGAGGCTGGTTCAATTTTCTGTGTAGCCGAGCGGGGAGTCATCAATTGATTCCATTCAAACGCGACGGCTAAATGTCGACTTCGCAGATATATAAACCACCGGAGAACCGGTCCACGCCGTACAACAGACCGGTTTCATCAACGTAAACATCGTTGATCTGTACCGCACCGGCGCGCGAGCCTTCCGGTGCTTCGGGAACGTAATAGGCGATTTCTTTCGGCTCAAACGGATCGGAGGTGTCGTAGACCCGCATGCCGGCATTGAACATGCCGCAGAACAAAATCGTGTCCGAACGGAATGAATAATCGCCCGGCCGGTTTTCATGTACGTTATGGGCACCGAAGCGGCCACCCCGGCGGGCGAATTCCTCAACCGGCGGCATCGGCAGCGTGCTGATCGGCACTAAATTCGTTTCCTCGCGCGCGTCCAAAATCCAAACCCGTTTTGGCCAATCCGCGCCACCGTCCTTGGTACACTCCTCACTGCAAATCAGCAAATCACGGCTGAGAAGCGGCATGACCGTATGCATGAAACCCGGGAACGGCGGATATGGGTTCCAATGGGTAATCATCTTCGGATTCGCCATGTCGGAAATATCCAACAGGATAACGCCGCCATCGATGTAAGCGAGGTATGCGCGATCTTTTTTCGCCGGATAGACATTTGTGTTGTGCGTACGAAAACCTGCCTCGAACGGAGGAACCCGTGGTGGCGGCGGCGCATCGTCGCCTTTGCGCGTACCCGGATACCACCAGCGGCCCACTTCGACCGGCTTGGTTGGATTTCGCACATCAATCGAGCGGTAAAACTGACAATCGTTCGGATGGGTCGGCTCAAAATCCGGCGCCCCACCCGAAAAATGGATGTACTCGCCGTCAACAAACCAGCACTGGTG
>CALINB010000257.1 GCA_938045325.1 uncultured Rhodospirillales bacterium
CCGGGATTGTTGTTCCCTGAATCCATCCTTACGCCCTACCATTATTAGCCGTTGTGTCAGAACACAACGGCTCCCCTGTTCCAGCTTAGAAGCCCTGAAACAGCGTTATTGTCGCACTAAATGGATGGTTAAAAAACCGTCCCTTCCCATATTTTTTTTTAATTCATAGACAAAAATTCTTGAACCGGCAAGGACCGGCATGATCTGTTTATGTAATACCGGAGCCGGTCAAATGACCTGATTAAACCTTTAATCCCAAAGGTCTAGAAACAGCGCTTGCGTGCCAAGATGTACGGTTTTTAGATGGAGATATCAAAAAAGTGGGGCGGCGCCGGAACGGGAGTCCCGAACGCACGCCCCAAGTTTCCCAGGGAGGATTGGATTTCCCCAAAAAAAATGGGGCGGCGCCAGAACGGGAGTTCCGAACGCACGCCCCAAGTTTCCCAGGGAGGATTCGAATAAATCAGGCATGTTTACGAACACCCGCTCGTTGAACCGCAGGTATCGCATTTCAAGCATGTGCCATTTCGGACAAGCGTGAAGTTTCCGCATTCCGAACAAGAATCGCCTTCGTAACCGCGCATTTTCGCTTCGCGAACTTTTTCGAGTTTTGCATCGACCCGTTCGCGTACCGAACTGCTCACGGTGACGGGCGGCGATGTTTCGGTATGGACGGCCACATCGTTAACGGCTGCAGCACCTAAACTTTTAGCCGCGATTTCTTCGGTTTGCCCTGCGACTGCAGTTTGCGTTTTTACTTCTTCAGACTCTTTCGAGCCCTTGATAACGAGAAGATTGCCGCGGACGTAGCCTTGACTGATGGCTTGCAGAGCACCGCTTTCCTGTTCTTCAGGCAATGTGCCTTCATCTTCACCGCGGCCCATGGTGTCAGGCAGCAGGTCTTCTGGTGCGACATGGGCGAGGTCGTTCCGGCCCAAATAAGAGACGGCTAATTCGCGGAAAATGTAATCGAGGATCGACGTCGCCATTTTGATGGTATCGTTCCCTTCAACAATGCCTGAGGGTTCGAACCGGGTAAAGGTGAAAGCCTCGACATATTCTTCCAACGGCACGCCGTATTGCAGACCGATCGAAATGGCGATGGCGAAATTATTCATCAAGCTGCGGAAGGCGGCACCTTCTTTGTGCATATCGATAAAGATTTCTCCGGCGCTGCCATCTTCGTATTCACCAGTTCGCAGATAGACTTTGTGGCCGCCGACAATCGCTTTTTGCGTGTAGCCTTTACGGCGGTCGGGCAGGCGGCGGCGCTTGGCCCGCACACGCTCGACAATGCGTTCGACAACCTTTTCAGCCATAACCTGGGCTTTATCACCTTGCGGCTGATCTACCAGGTCCTCGGTCATTTCTTCGATATCGGCCTCATCAAGAATGGACGACTGTAGCGGTTGCGACAGTTTAGAGCCGTCCCGATATAAGGCGTTGGCTTTCAAACCGAGCCGCCAGGATAGCAGGTAGGCGTCTTTGCAATCCTCGACCGTGGCTAAATTCGGCATATTGATGGTTTTCGAAATTGAGCCCGTGATGAATGGCTGGCAGGCGGCAACCATGCGAATGTGGCTTTCCGCCGACAGGCTGCGCGTTCCTTTCTTGCCACAGGGATTTGCACAATCAAAGACGGGCAGATGTTCGTCTTTGAGGTGTGGCGCGCCTTCCAAAGTCATCGCACCACAGACGAATGTGTTTGCGGCTTCGATTTCCGCTTTTGAGAAATCCAAGGCCTGAAGGAGGTCAAACGAGATATCGTTCAGATCATCCGCATCGAGACCCAAGACTTCCGTGCAGAACTCTTCGCCCAACGTAAATTTGTTGAATGCGAATTTAATATCAAAGGCCTCAGCCAGTGCTTTATCGATTTTTTCGATAGCTTCTTCGGTAAAGCCGCGGGCTTTAAGGCTATCATAGTTAATGACCGGCGCATCCTTGAGGGTGCCGTTACCAACCGCGTAACGAACAATGTCTTCGATCTGTTCCGGCGAATACCCGAGGCGTTTTAATGCCGAAGGCACAGTCCGGTTGATGATTTTGAAATAACCGCCGCCAGCTAGTTTTTTAAATTTCACCAGCGCAAAATCAGGCTCGATCCCGGTGGTATCGCAATCCATCACCAAGGCAATGGTGCCGGTCGGCGCGATGACTGAAACCTGAGCATTCCGGTAGCCGTGTTCTTCACCGAGCTTCAGGGCTTTATCCCACGCCGTTCGTGCCGCTTTAGACAACGGTTTATCGGGACAATTTTTGTCATTCAAGGCAACCGGCGCGGTCGCGAGCTCTTCATAAGCAGATAAGTCGTTTTCGCCATAGGCAGCGCGTTTATGATTGCGAATGACCCTGAGCATCGGTTCTTTGTTTTCGTCATAATTCGGAAACGCGCCGAGTTGTGAAGCAATCTCGGCCGATGTTGCATAACAAATGCCGGTCATAATCGATGTGATGGCGCCGCAAATTTCTCGGGCTTTATCGGAATCGTACGCGATACCCGCCGACATCAAGTAACCGCCGATATTGGCAAAACCCAATCCCAGAGTGCGGAACTCGTAAGAAAGTTCAGCAATCCGCGGCGACGGGAATTGCGCCATCATGACGGAGATTTCCAAGGTGACGGTCCATAGCCGAACGGCATGCTCGAAACTTTCGACATCGAAGGTGCCGTCTTTATTTTGATAGGCCATCAAGTTGATGGAAGCCAAGTTACAGGCGGTGTCGTCCAGGAACATGTATTCCGAACAGGGATTGGACGCGTTAATCCGCCCACTGTTCGGGCAAGTATGCCATTCGTTAATGGTGGTATCGAACTGCAGGCCCGGATCGGCGCACGACCAGGCGGCGTGACCAATTTGATCCCAAAGATCGGAAGCGGGCAGGGTTTTTGCGACCACGCCGTCAGTGCGGCGGGTCAGTTCCCAGTCTTCGCCTTTTTCAACGGCTTCGAGAAAATCGTTTGAGACCCGGACCGTATTGTTTGAGTTTTGCCCGGATACCGTCAAATAGGCCTCCGAGTCCCAATCGGTGTCATAGACCGGAAAATCGATCGACGTGAAGCCTTGCTTGGCAAATTCGATGACCCGCTGGATGTAGTTCTCCGGAATCATGACTTTGCGCGCATCGATAATGGCTTTTTTCAAAACCTTGTTCTTTTTCGGCGAAAAGCGGTCTTTTTCACTGAGATCGGCGTGATGGCAGGCTTCGATAATTTGATTCAAATGAAGATTGGCGAGTTTCGAGCCTGAGACAAGGGCCGCGACTTTTTGCTCTTCGACCACTTTCCAATTGATGAAGGTTTCGATATCAGGGTGATCGACATCGACCACGACCATTTTGGCTGCCCGTCGGGTCGTGCCGCCGGATTTAATCGCGCCGGCCGCCCGGTCGCCGATTTTAAGAAAGCTCATCAGACCGGAAGATTTGCCACCGCCGGAAAGGGGTTCGTTTTCGCCCCGCAGGTTGGAAAAGTTCGAACCGGTTCCCGAGCCATATTTGAACAGGCGCGCTTCGCGGATCCACAAATCCATGATGCCCCCTTCATTGACGAGGTTGTCATCGATGCTTTGGATGAAGCAGGCGTGCGGTTGGGGGTGTTCATAGGCGGATTTGGAGCGGACAAGCTTGCCGGTTTTGTAATCCACATAGGAATGGCCCTGTGCGGGGCCGTCGATGCCGTAGGCCCAATGCAGGCCCGTGTTGAACCATTGCGGTGAGTTTGGCGCCCCGGCTTGCGTCGCCAGGATGTAACGCATTTCATCGTAATAGGCGCGGGCATCGGCTTCAGAATCGAAATAGCCGCCTTTCCAGCCCCAATAGGTCCAGCAGCCGGCGATCCGCGAAAAAGCCTGTTTCGAGCTGGATTCACTGCCATACCGCTTTTCTTCCGGGAGTTTTTTCAGGGCCTCCTGATCGGCTTCCTTACGCCATAACCATGAGGGGACGTCATTTTCTTCAACGGCCTTCAGTCGCGCTGGGACTCCGGCTTTACGGAAGTATTTCTGCGCCAACACATCACAGGCCACTTGCGACCATTTTTCCGGGACTTCAAAGTTTTCCAGTTGAAACACAACAGAACCATCCGGATTGCGTATTTCGCTCGTTGCGGTGCGGAATTTGATGTCGGCGAAAGGTGACTCACCTTTTTTGGTGAAGCGTCGTTGAATCCTCATTGAGTTCCCCTAAAGACCCTGTAGAAAAATTGTGCCCAGACCAGCTTTTGTTGAGCCCCCTGATCCCCCCAAGGGCTAGCGCTCCCCTGCTTTTTGTGCCCATTCACACAAGATTTTGTGCTTTTGAATGTTTAGAAGCGTAAGATCTAGTTGTCTCTAAAACCTGGCTGAGCGTCAACCAGATTTTGTGTCACAAATCAGAAAAAATTACTTGATATAGTTTTTGCTTGAAATTTTAGGTCACAATTAATGTAGTTTGTGAACGATGCGCATACGTCAGTGAATGAGCAGTATTCTAAAAAAGTAATTATAAAACAATATGTTGCATGGTTACTCTAAAGTTATTTTTTAATAAGTGATTTGGTGAACCTAGAACCGTAATTGTCAGGATTTGGTAGAATCGTTTTCGGATTCTCATGCTCTTTACGATGATATTGACCCAAAAGGCCGATTATGGTCGGTGGTTTCATTGGCCGGAGTTATCAAACGTTTGGCCCTTTGTGTTTGCTTCTTGGGAGACTGGAAAACAGATCATTCGGAAATCCGTTCCCTCGGCGCGATCTTTCCAGTAATGAATAGGGAGATTTGTTGGCGCCCATGGCACCGATGGCGTCATGGGCCGGGATTTGCGAGGTCATATGCACTTAGGGACAATTTTATACACCTGGCTGCGGGGCGAGCTCGTCGGAGTCGATGAGTTTGAAAATCGCTATTATCACGCGCCGTCTGATAAACGTCATGGCCGGGAAAAAAGGTGGGTTTTATACCGCGGCCGCGCCGAATCCTCGAAAGTGCCGCCGGAATGGCATGCCTGGCTGCATCATATGAGCGATGCGCCGCTAACGGAAAAAGCGGCACAATCACGCGCCTGGCAGAGAGAACATCAGCCCAACTTAACCGGCTGGCCCGAGGCATATCGGCCGCAAGGACACGACTATAAAGGCGGGTCTCATGCGCCGTCGCGGGGCGATTATGAAGCCTGGCGCCCGGAATAAGGCAACCGGCCGTTAAACCTTTCAGCTTAAAGGCGAGAATGAGTAGAGTATGAGGACGACCGGAAACAAGGAAATTTTTGTTGGTATCGGTGTCATCACGGGGTTCTTACTCTTGATGGCATATTTTTACGGCGGCAAATCCATGGCGGCCCAGGCCACTGAGGGTTATCGCTTAACGGCAGCTTTCAATAAGGTGGATGGTTTGTTTCCCGGCGATGCGGTCCGTATGGGGGGGATTAAAATCGGTATCGTAGAAAGCCAAAAACTCGACAAAAACTTTCGGGCGGTTATTACGTTTCGGATCAATGGCAATGTGAAATTGCCGAAAGATACCTCCGTTGCAATCCATACCGATGGGTTGTTTGGTTCAAAATTTGTCATTTTCGAGCCGGGCGGGGATGAAACTAACTTGAAAAACGGCGATTTTATTAATTTCGCCCAAGATGCGGTTATTCTCAGCGAACTTCTTGATTTGATCATTTCGCAAGGCAAGGCGAACTTAAAGAAATTGGAATCCAAACAGCAAAAAGAAGGAAAATAACCATGCGTCGGAATGCCATTGAAACGTTACTCGGCGGCGTTGTTTTAACGGTCGCGGTCGTATTCCTGTTTTTCGCTTTGCAGTCGGCTCAAGTCAGCGGCGTGAAAGGGTACGAATTAAATGCCGTTTTTTACAAAATCGGTGGTTTGAGCAACGGCAGCGATGTTCGCATCAACGGCATTAAAGTGGGTTCTGTTACCGATAACCGGCTCAACGGACAGACATTTGATGCTGAGGTGAAAATGTCAATTCGTCCCGATGTTCAGCTACCGGATGATACGGTTGCGACCATCGCCAGCGAAGGATTGGTTGGAAATAAGTACATTCGTCTTCTTCCGGGAACATCAAAGAAAATCATTCCGCCGAACGGTAAAATTTCAAAAACCATGGATTTCAAATCGCTTGAAGACCAAGTTGGCGAAATCATTTTCCTCGCCGGTGGCGGCCAAGGAAAGAAAAAGTAAAAACGTGCGAAAAATCGCGGTCAGTGCTTTGTTCGCGTGCTTGTGGATACAAAACGCCGGCGCCGAACTATACGAGGTCGCCATGTTGCAGGGGCTTGATAAGGTGACCGCACGCGTCTCTACGATTAGTGCCCCAATTGGGCGTGTGGTGCGTTTTGGTACGCTGGAAATCATTGCGAGGACCTGCGATAAGCGCCCGCCTGAAGAAACGCCGGAAAGTGCCGCATTCTTGGATATCTGGGAGGCCCGCCGGGGTGAACCGGCGGCAAGTCTGTTCAGGGGCTGGATGTTCGCATCAAGTCCCGCGCTCTCGCCGATGGAGCATCCGGTTTACGATGTCTGGGTTTTGGATTGCCGAAATAGCGCTTCCAACGTTTCGCCGATTTTTCCGTCAAATCCCTCAACACCGTCCGGCTCGCCGTAAAACGTCGCTTGCATGTCGAGGGCTTCAGCGAGAAGCGTCATGTAATCCCGGGCTGGGATTTCGATAGCGCCGAATTGTTTAAGATGATCGGTCACAAACTGTGTATCGAGCAGGACAAATCCCCCCAACTTTAACCGGGCAACTAAATTGACGAGAGCGACTTTGCTGGCATCACGTACGCGCGAAAACATGCTTTCGCCGAAGAATCCGCCACCAAGGGCGATGCCATAAAGTCCGCCGGCAAGTTTATCATCCTGCCAGCATTCAATCGAATGAACAAAGCCCAGCTCGTGCAATTCCGAATATGCCCCAATAATTTCATCATTGATCCATGTGTCATTGCGCCCTTTGCTGCTGGCCGCGCATTCCAATATGACGTCATTGAAAGCGGTATTACAGCGGACTTCGAATATGTTTTGCCGGATCGTTTTTTGTAAACGTCGGGAAACATGAAAGGCATTGAGGGGAATAATGCCGCGCAATTTTGGATCGACCCAAAAAATATTCGAATCATCGCGACTTTCAGACATTGGAAAAATGCCCGCCGTATAAGCGCGCAAAACCAGCTCAGGTGTTAAATACTTAGGTTTCGGTATCGGCCGGCTCATCGTCAGCCCTCTATCTGCCCAGTCACTTAATCCTTATTATTTTCAACAAAGTGCTCGAGCCAATGAATATCGTAATCGCCGTTGATGAAGTCCGTCTCCATCATCAGGCGCTGATGCAGCGGTATGGTCGTTTCAAGACCGTCGACGACGAATTCGCGTAAGGAACGGCGTAGCCGCATAAGGCACTCGTTTCGATTGGTGCCGTGCACGATTAACTTCGCAATCATGCTGTCGTAATGGGGCGGTACTTTGTAACCCGTATAAAGCCCAGAATCGACCCGAACGCCCAGTCCGCCCGGGGCATGGTAAATACCGACGGTTCCCGGCGATGGCGCAAAGGTTTGCGGATTTTCAGCATTAATGCGGCATTCGATGGCATGGCCTGAAAATTTGATGTCTTCTTGCGTGAAACCCAACGGCGCGCCGGCGGCGACACGGACCATCTCGCGAACGAGATCGAGACCGCAGATCATTTCCGTCACCGGATGTTCGACCTGTAAACGGGTGTTCATTTCGATGAAATAAAAATTGCCGTCTTCATAAAGGAATTCCATCGTGCCGACATTGTGATAACCGATTTTTTTGACAGCATCGGTTGCAATGGTTCCGATTTCATTGCGCTGTTCAGCATTCAAGGCAGGCGAGGGCGCTTCTTCCAAAAGTTTTTGGTGACGCCGCTGCAGGGAGCAGTCCCGTTCACCCAGGTGGACGACCGAGCCGTGCTGATCGGCAAGAATTTGA
>CALINB010000258.1 GCA_938045325.1 uncultured Rhodospirillales bacterium
CGTTAACAACCTCTTCTGGTCCGATGAAATTCAATGTGCCGGCCTCATCATCCGGTCCCCAGCGGCCCCAATTTTTGCATTTTTCCGCGGTCGCCCGGAGATGAGCGAGATCAAACATTTTTTCATCGTAACGGCGTGGCATGGTCATTCTCCCCTTATGGGTGCTTGTGTGAGAATTGGATATGTTTTGTTTTTGCTCGCAACTCTGTACCATCTCAGCGCGAACACGAGAAGGGCGAATTTAGAGGTAAAATCATGGCTGAAGAAAAACAATCAGTTCCAAAAATCCCATCCATGCGTCTCGACGGTAAGACTGCTGTGGTGACCGGAGCGGGCCGTGGGCTTGGGCTCGGTTGCGCACAGGCGCTCGCCGAAGCGGGAGCCAATACGGTATTGGTTAGCCGCACCGCGGCCGAACTGGAAGAGGCCTGCGCCTCGATCCAGGCGGTCGGCGGAAAAGCCGAGCCATTGGTTTGCGATGTGACCGATGCCGCTCAGGTTGCAGAAAAGATCGGCGGTTTGTCGCGCATCGATGTGTTGGTGAACAATGCCGGCACGAATATTCCCGAGCCGTTTCTGGATGTTTCCGAAGAACATCTGGATCGCGTGATCGATTTGAACGTGAAGGCGATGTTCATCGTTTCCCAGGCCGCCGCCCGGCGCATGACCGAACACGGCGGCGGGGCCATTATTAATATGTCTTCGCAAATGGGTCATGTGGGCTCCCCCAATAGGACTGCTTATTGTTTAACGAAGCATGCGGTCGAAGGCATGACAAAGGCCATGGCGGTCGAACTGGCGCCGCAAAAGATTCGCGTAAATTCGTTAAGCCCGACATTTATCCGCACACCGATGACGGAAACTTTTTTTACCAACGAAGAATTCCTCAATTGGACGCTCGATCAAATTCCCTTAGGCCGTATTGGCGATATCGAGGACATTATGGGTGCGATTGTATTCTTGGCGTCACCTGCCGCTGCACTCATAACCGGCACCAGCCTTTTGGTTGACGGTGGTTGGACTGCAAAATAAGCAACAAAACTTTATGCTTAAATTTTGACTTGTTCGAGTGCGTTATTATAGACATGCGTATGCAAAGTTCTAATAATTTTTTTGACAACCAACTACTAATAGTTGTTTAGCGTTCTAAAAAAAACAATATTGCAGTGGTTTACGAGAGTGGTTAGTTTACCTCGTCCAAATAATAATGCTCTTTAAAGTAGCAAGACTTGGGGACGTAAATGATCAGTGCTCTTATAAGCCGCAATGTGACGATACGCGGAAACCGTACCAGCCTCCGTTTGGAGCAACAGGTTTGGGACTCGCTCGATGAAATTTGCAAACGGGAAAATGTAAACCTGCATCAACTTTGCAGTTACATCGAAACGCTTCGAAATAAATCAAGCCGAACTTCGGCGGTTCGAACATTTGCCTTAATCTACTTTCGTGAAGCGTCAACCGAACAAGGTCACAGCAAAGCGGCACACGGAAATTTAGCGAACAAAATCAACGAGCGCTAAGTTCATTTCCGATTTTTCGTTCGATTAATTGGCGTTTTCGCCCTGGTAAAACTCGGGCCATTCACGTTTCACGACCGGCCCGTCGCTGGCAAAAGCATGACAAGAATCAAGTAGGGCGGGTTTTTGATTGGGCCCGGCGCTTTCCTTGCGTTTGGCCCGAGCCGCGCTGACTGTGTGGAATGCAGCCACCGCCAAGGGGCCGATCAAAAGATCGTTTAAATGCGTGCAGCCTTGGGTGCCGCCCATTTTGCCGAAGACGGCTTTTCGCCAGCCTGGTGCAATTTGCAAGCCTTCCAACAATTTGAATTGAGTATTCACGTCGCGGCAAATTGAAAACGGCCCCTTATCGGTCGTGGCTTCGGCCTTTTGAATTGTGAGCTCTTCATCGACGGTTAGGCGGATCCACATGTCATGGACCGGATCGCCGCTGGCAATCGTTCCCCGTTCCTTATTTTCAAAAGTATAGGTCTTACTGTCGACAAGGTGCGCTTCAATATCCCACAAGCCATCTTCACGTTCATACCCTTTGCATTCGATATTTCTGGAATGAAGATGTTTGCGTGGCACGGGTGTTGAAAGAGGCATAGACGGTTCCTTTATTGATTGTTGTTATCGCCGGAAAAGACGAGAGCTTCGGTTTCGCGCATGCTCTGTTCGAGGGCATCTTGAACCGATTCATATAAATCCCGAATTGAAACCATCGCGACGATTTTACTCTCTTTGACTACGGGTAGGTGGCGATATCGGCGCGTTCGCATGAGTTCCAGGGCATCATACACGGCATCATCCGGCGATAAGGTGTCAGGGTTGTCGGTCATGACATCGCTTAGCGGCGTGGTCTCAGGATCGAGGCCGTCGGCAAGGACACGCCGGGCCAAATCACGCTCTGTAACGATACCCGTTAATTTGCCATCCTCATCGAAGATGACGACCGCACTAATGTCGTGCCGGTCCATAAGGTTGGCACCATCGAGAACGGAGTCATTGTCTCTCAAGCCATGGATTGTTGATTCCTCGACAACATCAGGAATAATCCGCAGGTTCATCATGGGCCTAACTCCCAATTTAATATGCGAGCAAACGGTATTTTAAAGAAAGCGGGCAACCGCGCATAGGGCTTCAATGCATTAAGCCGCCAATGCCTCTTCAAGAAGGGATTGGACCGTTTCGGGTTTTACATCCCGGCTGATAAAGGCTTCGCCGATACGGCGAGCCAGAATAAACGTTAATTGTCCAGCCAGCACTTTTTTGTCTTGGCTCATATGAGATAAAAGCCGCGCAGGTGTCCATGAGGGCTCGGCGATGCCTGACAACGATGCCGGCAGGTTGACGGCCTTTAAATGTGCCGCGATACGCGCCGTCTCTTCATCGTTGCAAAGACCGAGCTTGCCGGAAAGCGAGAATGCCATGACCATGCCGATGGCGACGGCCTCACCATGTAAGAGCTTATCGGAATAACCGCTCTCGGCTTCAAAAGCATGGCCGAAGGTATGCCCTAAATTCAGCAAGGCGCGTTGGCCGGATTCGTGTTCATCGGCGGCCACGATAGCGGCTTTTGCCCGGCAGCATGTTTCGACAGCTTGAATGCGGGCGGCGTGCTCGCCATTGCATAGGGCGGGACCGTTCTTTTCGAGCCAATTAAAAAACGGGGCATCATTGATCAATCCGTATTTCACGACTTCGCCGTATCCGGCCCGAATTTCCCGTTCGGGCAACGTATCAAGTGTCGCAACATCGGCCAGCACGAGGGCCGGTTGATGAAAAGCACCGACGAGGTTCTTGCCGTGCTTGGTGTTGATACCGGTTTTGCCGCCGACGGAGCTGTCGACTTGGGCAAGCAAGGTTGTCGGGATCTGAATAAAATCGATCCCGCGTAAAGCGATGGCCGCGGCAAAACCGGTAATATCGCCAATCACGCCGCCACCCAATGCAATCAATGTGGTGTCTCGGGCAATACGGGCATCGAGGCATTGATCCAAGAGGCCGGCGAGATGTGCAAAATCTTTGGTTTGTTCGCCGGCCGGCAGGATAATGCTATGAGTCTCGATCCCGGCTTTAGACAAAGACGTCTCCAAAGCAGGCAGATGTAAAGAGGCAACATTGCTGTCGGTAATCACGATGACGCGGGGCTGACGAAGAATTTCGGTAATAACCGCACCGGCGTTATCCAATAAATTCTCACCAATCAAAATATCGTAACTGCGCTCGCCGAGATCGACACGGACGGTAACGGTATGACCGTTTGAGTTCGATACAGTTTTTGAAGGCGCGTTCGTCATAATTTGTTCCGTTACTGAGTCCTTGATTGGCTTAAATAGCGTTCCAGCTCTTTGATAATGGCTTCAGCGGTGTCGTCCGGTGTGTCGCCGACGGCGTCAATTACGATATTCGCCGTTTCATATATGGGATATCTCTTTTCCATTAAAGTTTTCAATGTCGCGGGAACGTCTTGATCTTTCAATAGTGGCCGCCCGCCGCGGTTTTCGGTTCGCATGACCAATGTATCAAGGGGTACGCGCAACCAAATCGAAATGCCGTTTTCCTTGATGGCTTTGCGGGCGGTATCGTCGATGAAGGCGCCGCCGCCCGTCGCCAACACCTTAGGAGATTTGTCCAACAGGCGTATGATGACCTTACGTTCACCATCGCGAAATGCCCCTTCGCCATAGAGTTCAAAGATATCCTCAATAGAGCAGCCTGCGGCTTTGACGATTTCTTCATCGGCATCACAGAAAGGCAGGTTCAAGCGCTTGGCCAAGCGGCGCCCGACGCTGGTCTTTCCCGCACCCATCAAACCAACCAGAATGAGGGGCCGGTCTATCATTAATTTTTGTTCCATGGCCGGTCCTGGGTCATATTACACGCGAATCTTGGGCAGATCGTGCCGAAAACAGTAGGCGTGCCTCCAAGGCGAGCCGTTGAAAGCCTTGATACAAGCCGATAAACTGCCAAAAAATTGTCACAATTGAAAACTAGCATAATCCCTTGGCGATGTCGTCTTGGCACATTACAACTCCTCGCATTCGTTTATTAGCGCTGTTTTAATCATTCCCGCATAGGCTGCCACTCGTATGAGAAGTCTCTCCAAAATCGTATTGCTGCTTTTGCTCGTCATATTTGTCGGAGGAGCCGTTTTCCTGGCAGCCTGGGATATTCCCGCGCCGATCGCAAAAATTGAAAAAGTCATTCCCGATGACCGTTTACCCCGCTAATTCTTTTTTAGCCCGCTGTTGCCTGCTGGTTTTTCTCACGGCGTCCGGCGTGATGACCGCCAGTATTGCCATCGCGCAGGATGATCCGGCTTCGGAGCAGGGACCGGTTCGGTTAAACCCCTCGCAAAGCGAATCAGATGAATCACAAGAACCGGCAACTGGCGGCGCGGCGCGATCGCGCATTAGCGGTCAAGAAGTTCAAGTCGACACGCTCACGGTTATTGATCCCGATACGGTTGGAACACTAACTGAAGAAGAGGGCGGTTTTAAACCGACAATATGGGAAGGTATCAGCCGTTGGTCTATTGACCGGATGATGAAACGCCTGCCGGTCAATGCAGCATCCGATGTTATGCGCCGGTTGATGCAGCGGTTGTTATTAACTCGGGCAGCCCTTGAACGGGGACAATCGAAGCCCGGCAGTTTGGTTGCGCTACGTATTCAGCTGCTCACGGAAATGGGTGATTTAAAGTCGGCGAATGCGTTGCTTAACGTGACGCCGGCACGGCATCAGTTTCCGCAAGTTGCGCGTGCCGAAGCGGACCTGCGGTTGCTGTCGAACGATAATGCGCGGGCCTGTGCCTTGGCCACCCGGCAAATTGCCGCTCAAAATGACGTGTATTGGCAAAAAATGTTTATTTTTTGTCAGGCTTTGGCCGGTGAAAAAGGAAAAGCGCAGCTTGGTGTATCATTGTTGCGCGAACTCGGCGAAAAGGACGAAGTTTTCTTTTCGATCGTCGATGCGCTTGCCGGTGGCCAGGCGGTAAAAATAAAAAATATGCCGCAACCGACGCCCTTGCATTTAGCGATGGCGCGTGTCGCCAAGGCGCAACTGCCGGCCGATGTGGTTTCCTCAAATAAACCGGTGATCTTAAGAACCATTGCCGTCAGTCCTAATGCATCCGTTAAAATTCGCCTTGAAGCGGCCGAGCGGGCCGAAGCGGCAGGGGCGTTAAAAACGGATACGCTTCGCCAACTCTATACCAGTATCGTGTTCACCGAAGAAGAGCTCGCAAATCCGCTCAGCAAGGCCGAGGCGGAAAGCGGACCGCTAAGCCGTGCGCTATTATATCGAACGGCCCTCGTGCAAACTGTCGCTCATGCCAAAGCCGAGGCGGTCGCTAAAGCGATGTCCTTGGCACGTCAGGGCGGCCGCTATCTTTCGACGGTGCGCGTGTTTGAGCCGATTTTGAAAACCATCACTCCGTCGAATGAACTTTTATGGTTCGCTCCGGAATCGATCCGGGCATTTTTGATCTTGAAAAATGAAGACGCCGTCCGGGTTTGGTTTTCAGCGATCCGGGCCAGCGCCCTCTTTAGTAAGGCGGCCCAGGGTATGTTGGCGAACTTAATGCCGTTGGCGCGCCTTTCCGGGTCGCACCAGGCTCAGGGCTGGAATTTGCAAGAGTTGGAATCCTGGTG
>CALINB010000259.1 GCA_938045325.1 uncultured Rhodospirillales bacterium
TGGAGATGAGATACACGAACAGTGTGGTCCACAGGCCGATGCTGATTGATACGGGCATTTTCTCGATGACGAGTTCGATGACGGAGCGGTCGCGGAAATAGCTTTTGCCGAAATCAAACACCGCATAGTTCTTCAGCATCATGAAGAACCGTTCGTGTGCCGGTTTGTCGAAACCGTACATACGCTCGATCTCTTTAATAAATTCCGGATCGAGGCCACGCGCGCCGCGGTATTTCGATGTGACGCTGGCCGCGGCCCCGGTTAACTCTTTGGCGCGCGCCGCGGCGGCTTCACCGCCATCACCGCCACCGCCGGTAATGCGTGCCGTGGCTTCGACGGCCGTGCCTTTAATTTGCGCGATCAATTGCTCGACCGGCCCGCCGGGCGCGGCTTGCACGATCACGAAGTTGATGATCATGATCCCGAGCAGGGTCGGTATGATCAAAAACAACCGGCGGAGAATATAGGCGTACATTTTTGCGTTCTGTTATTTCTTGATTTTGCGCCGGCCGGCCATGGCATCGGCCTTTTTGCGGTCGACCCACCAGTACATAAAGCCCAAATTATACTTCGGCGTTGTTTTGGGCCGCCCGAAAACATCCCAATAGGCGATGCGGAAACTATTGATATGCCAATGGGGTACAAAATAATGTCCCCACAGCAGAACCCGATCGAGCGCGCGCACCCGTGTGATCAGTTCCTTTCGGTTCGGGGCGGCGATCAGCAAATCGATGAGTTTGTCGATAGCCGGGTTTTGAATACCGAAAACATTACGGCTGCCTTTTCGCTTGGCCGAGTCGGAGCCCCAAAATTCCCGCTGCTCGTTACCCGGCGAGAGGGATTGGCCGACGCCGTGTACGATCACGTCGAAATCGAAATCATCAACGCGGCGGCGGTATTGCGATGTATCGACCGTGCGCACCCGGGCATCGATACCGAGCCGTTTCAAATTCTGGATATAGGGCAGCACGACCCGTTCAAACAGCGGCGAGACAAGCAAGATTTCAAACTGAAACGGTTTGCCGGTTTTGCCGTTGACCAGCTTGCGGTTTTTGAAAACCCACCCGGCGGCTTTAAGTAACTTAAAGGCCTCTCGCAGGTTGGGGCGGATGTTGCCCGACCCATCCGTAACCGGGACTTTATAGGGTTTTGTAAACACTTCCTCGGGAATTTGTCCGCGCAAGGGCTCAAGAATTTTTAACTCGTCTTTACTGGGCAGGCCCGTTGATGCCAAATCGGAATTATCGAAGTAACTGACGGACCGGGTGTACTGGCCGTAAAAAAGGTTTTTGTTGCTCCACTCGAAATCAAATGCGTAGGACAGCGCGCGGCGCACACGGGGGTCTTTGAACAAATCCCGGCGCAGGTTCATCGCGAAGCCCTGCATGCCCGCGGCATTGTAATGGCGGATCATTTGTTTTTTGATCCAGCCGTTCTTCAGCGGGGGCGAGTCGTAAGACGTCGCCCAGGCTTTCGATGAATTCTCAAGGCGAAAATCGTATTCGCCCGACTTAAAGGCTTCCAAAGCCACGGTGGCGTCCCGGTAGTAATCGAACCGGATGCGGTCATAATTATTGGCGCCTTTATTGACGGGCACGTCCGCCCCCCAGTAATCCTTGACCCGCTCGTAGGTAATGAAACGCCCGGGTTCAAACGCTTTGATTTTATAGGCACCGCTGCCCAAAGGCGGTGTCAGGGTCGTTTTGGAAAAATCGCGATTTTGCCAATAGTGCTTCGGCAGCACCGTCAATTGACCCATGATCACCGGTAGTTCACGGTTCTCGCCGCCTTTAAATGTGAATTTGACTTTTCGCGGGCCGACCTGTTCGGCCTTAGCGACATTGGCGTAATAAAAACGGTAAAACGGCTGGCCTTTGGCGCGCAATGTTTCGAGGCTGAAAATCACGTCGTCGACCGTGATCGGTTTGCCGTCATGCCAGCGGGCATCGGCGCGCAATGTAAAGATCACCCAGGAACGGTCTTTCGGCGTTTCGATCGACTCGGCAATGAGGCCGTATTCACTAGCGGGCTCATCGAATGAAGATGTCATCAGGGTATCGTAAGTCAGGCCGAGGCCGGCGGCGGGATTGCCCTTAATGATAAACGGATTGAAACTATCGAAGGTGCCAATCGTGTGACGGCTTAGGGTACCACCCTTTGGCGCGTTCGGATCGGCGTAGTCGAAATGTTTAAAGTCCGGCGGGTATTTGACGTCGCCATGAATAGCAATGCCGTGTGCGGGTTTTGTCGTCTCCGCAGCCAGAAGGGGTGGGTGCGCAAATCCAAACGCACTCACAACGAGTCCCGTAAGTCCGATTATGGCGAGGCGTTTTATCGTGTTTTTCATATCACGGGTGATATTGACGGCGGAAGCCGCCGGGATCAACTGATGATCAATCCTGGCTAAATAATTTTACGTGATCAGCCCGTGAGGGCTTTCAGGGCGGCCCCGTGGGCCTTCGCATCCCCCGCGGCGATAGTGCGCCCGTCCGAATCAAGCCCGAGCGCGCCGCCTTGCCAGTCGGTGATGATGCCGCCGGCCCCTTCGATGACAGGCACCAGGGCGATGTAATCGTAAGGTTTGAGCTCGGCTTCACAGACCAGGTCGAGATAGCCGTTGGCGAGATAGCCGTAGGCATTGCAGTCGCAGCCGTAAATTGTGTGGCGGACTTGGCCTTTCAGATTTTCGAAAGCCTTAACGTTGTCGCCGAGAAACATGTGCGGCGTCGTCGACGTCATCCAGGCTTGCGCAATGTCCGGGCAGGTCCGGGTTGCGACGGGTTGGCCGTTAAATGTTGTGGGTTTGCCTTTGATGCCGATCCAGCGTTCGTGAATGGCCGGGTTGTCGATCACGCCCAAAACGGGAACGCCATTATGAACTAAACCGATCAAGGTGCCGAATAACGGTTTACCGATGGAAAACGACCGGGTGCCGTCAATCGGATCGATCACCCAAACGTATGCCGCATCAAGATTTTCGGCGCCGTGTTCTTCGCCGAGGATCCCGTGATCGGGTACGGCTTCCTTTAAGACTGCGCGCAATGCCGTTTCGATCTCCTTATCGGCAATCGTAACGGGCGACGCGTCTGACTTGGCTTCGATTTCGAGCGGCGTGCGGAAATACCGCTGCGCGATGGGTGCGGCGGTATCGGCCAAACGGATGGCGAGGTCGAGGAAAGTTGCCGCGCCATTATCGGTCATGGCTGAAAAGCTTACGGTAACGGTTTGGGGGAGTCGCTCAGGGTCCGCAAAAAGACCAGGAGATCGGCGCGTTCGGTCGCCTTTCTCACGCCGGCAAAGGTCATTTTGGTGCCCTTGGCAAATCGGCGCGGACTTTTCAGAAACGCGTCCAGATTTTTGTAGGTCCACTCGCCGCCTTTTCCTTTCAAGGCGTTCGAATAGCTGTACCCGCTGCCGGTGGCCATCTTGTTACCGACGACGTTCCATAAATTCGGGCCGACGCGGTGTTTGCCGCCTTTGTCGGTCGTGTGGCAGGCTTTGCATTTACCGAATGTTTTTTTACCCTTTTTCGGATCGGCTTTGGCGAGCAGGACTAAGGCGTCTTGCGGCTCTTTTTTCTCAACTTTAGCCGTTGTGGTCGTAGCGACACCGGCAATTTTAATCGCGTTCGCTTTGGCGGGTTCGGGAGAAACAAAGTTGCCGATCGTGTGCGAACCCCATACCAGCCACATCACGATGAGTATCGAAGCGCCGAATTTTTCTAAAAACGAGAAATGCATTAATTGTGTCCTCTTTCGCCTTGATCACTGTCTTCCGAATCACTGTCTTCGGAATCACTGTCTTCCGAGCCGTTTGCCTGCAACAACAATCCGGAGAACCCGGGAGAATCGCCGCATATTGCCCCAGCCGTCCGTCCCGTTCAATATCGGCTGAAAATTTGGTTTGGAGCACGCGGGCCGGAGGGTATGGTGCGGTGTTGCGCCGGGACTATAGTGCGGGTCAGCGCCCGGGTCCAGTGGCGTATGAGGTGATTTTTTATGAGGTTTTTCAGTAACTTGACGCTATCTGGCGCACATTTGCCGAGGAAAGCATGAGCCTGCCCCGGAACCCAGTCATTCTGATTCCCGCTCGCATGGCATCCGAACGCCTGCCTGGCAAACCGCTTGCCGATATCCACGGCGACCCAATGATTGTTCATGTCTGGCGCCGGGCGATGGAGGCCGATGTGGGACCCGTCGTGGTGGCCGCCGCCGAAGCGGAAATCGTCGAGGCGATTGAGCAAGCCGGCGGCTCGGCTGTTTTAACCAAACCGGATCACCCGTCCGGATCGGACCGGATTTTCGAAGCCCTCGAAACGACCGATGCGGCCGGTCAATACGATGCGGTTATTAACCTGCAAGGCGATCTGCCGACCCTCGATCCTGGGTTGGTACGAACGGTGTTGGCGCCGCTTGCCGAACCGGCGGTCGATATCGCAACATTGGTGTGCGAGATCACGGATGAAGCGGAACGGGATAATCCGAATGTGGTGAAACCCGCCGTATCGTTTGACGGCGACAGTTCCATCGGTCGGGCGCTTTATTTTTCTCGCGCCTGCATTCCGTCGGGTGCGGGGCCGCACTATCACCATATCGGCATTTATGCGTATCGCCGCGCGGCTTTGGCGGCGTTTGTAGCGCTCCAACCGGGTGTGCTCGAGCGGCGTGAAAAACTGGAACAACTTCGCGCCCTCGAAGCAGGCATGCGTATCGATGCGGCGCGCGTTGACACCGTTCCGCTCGGTGTCGATACTCCCGCCGATCTCGAACGGGCCCGGCAAATCCTTAAATCCGGGCAATAGATTGGAATCCTTAAACCATGGCCGATACCGATAACATCATCGCTTTTCAAGGAGCCCATGGCGCGTACTCCGATCTGGCGTGCAGGGATGTGTTCCCGGAGCTGGTCACGCTGCCCTGCCGCACGTTCGAAGATGCTTTTGCTGCGATCCGGGACGGTAAAGCGGGACGGGGCATGATCCCCATCGAAAATTCCATCGCTGGTCGTGTCGCCGACATTCATCATTTGTTGCCCGATTCAGGTCTGCACATTATCGGTGAGCATTTTCAACGGGTGAACCATCATTTGATGGCGGTGAAGGGGGCCAGCCTGGACAAAATCACTCACGTGCACAGCCACGTGCATGCGCTCGGCCAGTGCCGCAAATTTATCCGGGATCTAAATTTCGAGCCGGTGGTGCGGGTCGATACGGCCGGCGCGGCGGCGGAAATCGCGGAAGCCGGCGATCCAACCCAAGGGGTGATCGCCTCCGAGCTTGCCGCCCATTTACATGGTCTCGATATCCTAGCCGGCAGCATCGAAGACGCCGATCATAATACGACCCGGTTTTTGATCATGACCCGCGAGCCGGTTGTCCCGCCGCTCGGTTCCGGCACGGTGATGACCAGTTTTGTCTTTCGGGTGCGTAACGTCGCCGCCGCTTTATATAAAGCCATGGGCGGATTTGCCTCGAACGGCATCAACATGACCAAGCTCGAAAGTTATCTCGTCGGCGGTCACTTTCACGCGGCACAGTTTTTTGCCGAAGTCGAGGGGCATCCGGAAGAGCAGGGCATGAAGCATGCGCTTGAAGAGTTGAATTTCTTCTCGCATGAGGTTCATATTTTGGGAACGTATCCGGCGCACCCGTATCGTTTGAAAAACGCGCCGCCACCGGAAGAGTAATATTCGCAGGGTGCTCAATCGCCTTCGTTAAGCCACTCATCAATCAGGCAGCGGGCGATCGAATCGGGCCGCGACAGCTGATAGCCTTTTTCGGGAAAGTGCTTTAAATCGTCGCGGCTGAACCAATAGGCTTCCGCTATTTCGACATCGTCGCAGGTAATTTCTTCGGAAATGGCGCGGGCGCGAAAGCCCAGCATCAGCGAGCAGGGGAACGGCCACGGTTGGGACGCGCGGTATTGAACATCCGAAACGATCACGCCGGTTTCCTCTTTCACTTCGCGCGCGACCGCTTCTTCTAGGCTTTCACCCGGATCGACATAACCGGCGAGAACGGAAAACCAGCCTTCCGGCATGGCCGCCTTATGGGCCAGCAGGCAGACTTCGCCGTTCGGTGTGTCCCGGGTGACCAGCATGATGACGGCGGGATCGGTACGCGGATAATGTTCGCGCCCACATTCAGGGTTGGTGCATTGGCGCATGTGGCCGGCGTTTCGGCTTTCCGTCGGATGGCCGCAGATGCCGCAATATTTTTGCCGACGATGCCAGAACATCACGCCGCGTGCGAAGGCGAGTAAATTTGCTTCTTCGCGGCTCATCATCGGGCCGATTTCGCGCAAATCCAAAAAGGAAGCACCATTGGTGAGCGGTGCTATGGCTTCGTCATCGTGATGGGAAAGATCGGCGGCGAAAATGGTGTTGCCGTTTTCCTGTTCGATGCCAAGCAGAACGATGTCCTCGGCCAGTTCGAGAAATTTTTGCGCATCATTGCCCACCGTAAGAACCGCCGTCGGTTCGTCGTGATGATGAATCAGGTTACGGTTCCGCCAAACCGGTGCAATTAGGCTCGATGAATGGGTCAGCCGTTCAGCGATCCAGTCTGTGTCGCCGCGTTTCTCGGTGGCCCGGTCCAGGGTGCCGCCGGTGTAATGCAGGGAAAACGTAGTGCGAATCTGCTGAGGCATGGCGCTGAACCTGCCATATGGACCCGCCGACAGCAATGGGGTCCGTTATGAGTTGCATTCAGCAATGGGGTCTGTTATGGGTTGCATTCGTGTTCCGCGTTATTTCGGCGCATTGGAAAGCGGACTTGATTCAGCAAAAGAGTCAATGATTCCTAGGCATATATGCTAATTGCTCAACATTTTACTTCAACATATAGTGCCTAATACGAGATATTGTGCTCGGCGGTGAGGAACCCAAATGGCCTGGGGGCATAAAGCCATTCTCTCCACGTGCGTAGCGCTGGGACTATCGGCCTGTAATTTTCTTGAAGGAATGGACTTTTCCTTCAGCCAGGTCGGTTGCGCTTTTTATCCGGAAACCAAAACCGGCGCGGTGAACTGGGAGACGGCCCGGCCCGTCAATATGCGAATCCGCCAAGGCGAATATTGGCCGATGGTGCTCGGGTTCACGGCCGAACGGCCATATGTGTTGCGCATCCATAATGCCGACGATGACGACAGACGATTTCGCGCCAGCGGATTTTTTGATTCGATCGCCGTCGGTTTGATCAGGGTCGGTGAGCGGGACTACGACACGACGTGTCTCAGCGCGATCACGATCGGCCCGCGCCAAACGGCTGAAATTTGGTTTGTCGCGAAACGTGACGGCCGCTACGAGTTCGAAGACCAATTGGTGCCATACTTGTTCTCGAACGGGGCGAACGGGGTCATCCACATTAGCTATGCCCGCACACGCCACATTTCACCGGTTAGTCATCTCATCGTCCCCGAGGGGGTGCCGACGGCGCCGTTCATCAGGACACAGACGAGAGCGCCGCGCGGGACCGAACCGCCGCCGCCGGTCGCGTCCCCCCGTCCGGCGGTTACGCCGGCGCCGGTTGAGTTGCCCGCCGCCCCGCTCGATTTGCCGGCGGCACCCAAAGACCAACCGAAGCTGCAACAAAATCCCCAACAGAATCAGAAGCCTAACCCGCAAACCAGTGAGGTTGTGGCAAAAGACCAAGGCGGTTTAGCCGGATTTTGGCAATCGCTTTTCAATTAAGCCGAAATTTACCCACAAAAAACGGCGCGCCGGGGCGCAATCGAAGTTGCCCGATGGGCTACGGAACTTGGTATAGTATCGCCGGGAGGCTGGCGATGGACGGATCCCTCGCCAACCCGGTCAGGTCCGGAAGGAAGCAGCCGTAACGAGATTCGATTCGGGTCGTTGTCAGTCTCCTTTATCGTATTACAGCCTGCCAATGTTGCATCAAGGATGATCAATATAAAATGACCGACGTGTCCGCACCGGAAACCGCAACGACCGAAACCGATGCCTATCGTGTTTTGGCGCGCAAATACCGGCCGGATGATTTTACCGGCCTGGTCGGCCAGGATGCGTTGGTGCGGACCCTAACCAATGCTATCCACCGGGGCCGCTTGGTGCACGCGTTTTTGCTGACCGGTGTGCGTGGCGTCGGCAAAACCACCACGGCCCGGATTATTGCGCGGGCATTGAATTGTATCGGTGTCGACGGCGATTTAACGGGTCCGACGGCTGAGCCGTGCGGGGTGTGCGAGCATTGTTTGGCAATTGGCGAAGACCGTCACATGGATGTGCTGGAGATGGATGCGGCGAGCCGCACCGGTGTCGACGATATTCGCGAGCTGATCGAGGGTGTGCGTTACCGCCCGACGTCGGCGCGCTATAAAGTTTACATCATCGATGAAGTGCACATGCTGTCGCGTAACGCCTTCAACGCGCTTTTGAAGACTCTCGAAGAGCCGCCCGAGCATGTGAAATTTATTTTTTGCACGACCGAGACCGGCAAGATTCCCATTACCGTATTGTCCCGTTGTCAGCGTTTCGATTTACGCCGGGTCGAGATGGAAACCTTGATGACGCATCTCGGTTCGATTGCGGCGCAAGAAAAAGCCGAACTTTCACCGGAAGCGCTAGCCTTGCTGGCGCGCGCCGCCGATGGATCCGTGCGCGACGGTTTAAGTTTGCTCGATCAGGCTATTGCTTTAGCCGGCCAGGACGGCGGTGCCGTCACGGATGTTCAAGTCCGTGCCATGATCGGCCTCGCCGACCGCGCGGTGACGTTCGATATTCTGGATGCGATTATGAAGGGCGATGTCGGCCAGGCCCTCGAGACGGTCGCGGTACAATATGAAGCGGGCGCCGATCCGGCTTTTATCATCGAGGATCTGTTGGCGTTGACCCATTGGCTGACACGCCTGCGGGTCGTGCCGTCCGCCGTGGACGCGCCGGGCCTGTCGGACGCCGAGCGCAACCGGGGTCCGGACATGGCGCAACGTCTTTCCATGCCGGTGCTGACCCGCGCCTGGCAGATGCTGCTCAAAGGATTGAACGAAGTCCGGATGGCACCGCGCCCGGTGCAAGCGCTCGAGATGGTGCTGATCCGGCTTGCCTATGCCGCCGAACTGCCGAGCCCGGCGGAGGCCTTGGAGGCCCTCAACAAGGAACAAGCCAACACACAACCGCCATCTTCATCGTCATCAACTGGGGCATCAGTGTCCAATACCGCATCATCGGCATCAGCGGTTGCCGCCTCACCGGCTCCGGCCATGACATCGCCGTCACCGCCGCCGTCTTCCGGGGGTGCCGCCCACGCCCACGCCCACGCTCACGCGCCACAACCTGGTGTCCAGCCGCAAGCCGATCCCTTACCGACGCAACCAATCTTAAAGTCATTTGAAGACCTCATTACATTGGTCGCCGAACGCCGCGAAGGAATGTTGTTGGCGCATCTTGAAAACCATCTTCATTTAGTGCGGTTTGAGCAGGGCCAAATTGAATTTCGTCCGGCCGAGGGTGCGCCGAGTGATCTGGCAAGCCGCCTCATTCAATTCCTGAAAGAGGTCACCGGCGAGCGCTGGGTCGTCACGGTGTCGCAGGAAGAAGGGGTGCCGACGATCCAACAAACCCGAAACGCCGATAAAGAAAAAATCGTTGCCGATGCGGCTAAGCATCCGTTGGTTCAAGCCGTGATGGACAATTTTCCCGGCGCCAAAATCGAAAATGTGGTTTCTCGTGATCCAACGAGCGATGACGACGGCGACCCGGCTTAACAATTTTCATGAACGATAGAAGGACCGGCATATGAAAAACCTCGGCCAAATGATGAAACAGGCTCAGGAAATGCAAAACAAATTGGCTGAGATGCAAGAAGGGCTCGCCAATGTCGAGGTCACGGGTTCATCCGGCGGCGGCATGGTGCAGGTGACCTTGACCGGCAAATCCGAGGCCCGGAAAATATCCATCGATCCGTCGTTGATGGGAGCCGACGACAAAGAAGTGCTTGAGGATTTACTGGTTGCCGCCATTAATGATGCGAAATCCAAGGCCGACAATATGGCCGCCGAAAAGATGAAAGAATTAACCGGCGGGCTGCAGCTGCCGCCGGGGATTCAATTTCCGTTTTCATGAACGCGTCCATCAACGATATCGAACGGTTAATTCAACTGCTGGCGAAATTGCCGGGACTGGGGCCGCGCTCGGCGCGCCGGGCGGCACTCTATCTCATTAAGCGCCGCGAATCGATCATGGACCCGCTCGCCAAAGCGCTGGACGCGGCCGCGTCTTCGATCCAAACCTGCTCAACCTGCGGCAATGTCGATACCGTCGATCCGTGTTCGATTTGCACCGACCCGAAGCGCCCCGATGACACGCTGTGCGTCGTCGAGGATGTCGCCGATCTGTGGGCGCTTGAGCGCACCACCCTCATAAAGGGGCGCTATCATGTGCTCGGCGGTACGTTATCGGTGCTGGACGGTATCGGGCCGGAAGACCTCAATATCCCCAAGCTGATTTCCCGGGTGAAGGAAAACAATGTCACGGAAGTGATCCTCGCGACCAACGCGACGGTCGACGGACAGACCACGGCCCACTACATCGCCGATCGTCTCAAAGATACCGGCACGCGGGTTTCGGGTTTGGCGCATGGTGTGCCGGTCGGCGGCGAATTGGATTACTTGGACGAAGGCACATTAAGTGCGGCGTTCAAAGCGCGGCGCACGGTCGGGGAATAACAAATTTAAAACGTATCAAACGCGGCGAGCCGTTTTCTGGCATCCTCGGCAAGCGTTCGGGTTAAATCACCGGCGCCGGTTTCCCGGCCCAGCCGAGCCGCTTGGCCGGACCACAGCATCGTAAAATCACTTAATCCTTTTTCTTCGGCTTTCGCCTTTAAAGGTGCGAGCGCGCCGGCAGCGGTCGGAAACGCCGGAGCGGCATCCGACATCGGGCCGACGTCGCGCATCACCCGATTGATCAACCCCCGAGACGGGCGGCCGGTAAACACGTTCGTCAGGGCGGTTTGATCGTCACGTGCACTGCGTAATGCTTCGCGATGTAAATCTGTTGCTAGTGATTCGGGCGTAAACAAATAGGCGGTGCCGATTTGCACGGCACTGGCACCCAACATCAGGGCCGCCGCGATGCTGCGCCCATCTGCAATGCCGCCTGCCGCAATCACGGGCACGCTCACCGCGTCGACCACTTGCGGCACCAACGCCATGGTGCCCGCTTGTGTCGCAATATCATCGGTTAAAAACATGCCCCTGTGTCCGCCGGCTTCGTAGCCTTGTGCGATGATCGCATCGCAGCCGTGTTGCTCAAGGAAAACCGCCTCGTCGGCCGATGTCGCCGAGCAGATGACTTTGCATCCCGCGGTCTTAACGCGGTCCACCAGCGCAGGGTCCGGCATGCCGAAATGAAAGCTCACCACCTCCGGCTTCATTTCTTCCATGATCGTGCAAAAGTCTTCGTTAAACGGCGAGCGGTTCGGCGCCGGCGGCACGTCGTTTATATCGATGCCGTATTCGTCATAATAAGCGCCAAGCGTTTCCCGCCATGTTGCCTCGCGCGCCGGATCGGGATCGGGCGGCGTATGACAAAAAAAGTTGACGTTGATGGGTTTCGATGTTTGCTGTCGGATGATGCCAATCTCGGCGCGGACCTGCTCAGTATCGAGGGCCGCGCACGGCAAGGAACCGAGGCCGCCCGCTTCTGAAACAGCAATCACCATGGCCGATCCGTTTGCACCCGCCATGGGGGCTTGGATGATCGGCAGATCAATCCCGAAAAGATTGATGATCCTGCTGTCGAATGTCATGGAACAACCCTTTCATCAGCATTCAAATTCTTATCGACGGGAGATGGTATCATTGTATCATTGCCAAGAGCATAAAACGGCGAAATAAATTTTTTTACCAGGGAGAGAGTTTATGAAACTTGTTCGACTTTATACAGGCGACGATAACGAAACACATATCGAACAACACGATCAAATGGACTATTTTGATTTTACCGAACGCAACAACACGCGTACGGCTGTGCAGCAAACCCACGGCATTGTTTTTGCCAAACGCGATACCGATGCGCCGGTGAAATTTCACAACGCGACCAAGCGCCAATACGGCCTCTATCTCAGCGCCACGGTCGAGCTCGGCATGGGCGATGGCTCCAGCGTGGTGATGGAGCCGGGCGATATTCTGCTCGCCGAAGACACCACCGGACACGGCCATACCTCCAAGGTTTTGAAGGAAGGCATGGTCATTTTCGTGCGTCTCGAGGACTAAACCCGCCAGACTCCCAAAATTCAATTCTTGGGCTATAATCCCTGCAAAATCTAACAACATCTGGTTTTGGGAGGGGCTTATGGCAAAAAACAATTACGGTGCCTACAACATCGAAGATCTCCGTCAACTCGCGAAAAAGCGCGTGCCGAAGGGAGTCTTCGATTATGTCAACGGCGGTGCCGAAGACGGTATCGCGGTGCAAAACAACCGCGACGCCTACACGCAACTCAAAATTAAAAACCGTGTCCTGATCGACGTCTCGAAACGCTCCACCGAAACCACCATCTTCGGCAAAAAGATTGCCATGCCCTACGGTATTTCACCGACCGGCACGGCGGGTTTGATGTGGTTCGGCGGCGAAGCCGGCCTCGCGATCGCTGCGGAAAAAATGGGCGTACCGTGCACGGTCGCGTTGAACGCGCAAACCTCCATGGAGGAAATCCGCGAGGCGGCGCCCAATGCCGATCTTTGGTTTCAGGTTTATACCTGGCCGGATAAAGACCTTAGCCTCAAGCAAATCGAACGCATTAAGTCAGTCGGGTTTGAAACCCTCATCGTGACCGTCGACGGGCCGGTCGGTTCGAACCGCGAATACAATCACAAGAACGGCTTTTCCATGCCGCTGAAATATTCACCGCGTTTGTTCGCGCAACTCTTGGCCCGGCCCGGCTGGCTCGTCCGTGTGTTGGGGCAGCACTACCTCAAGCGTGGCGCGCCGACCATGGTGAATTACCCGGAAGAGCTGATGAGCAAAATCACCGATCCGATGCTCAAACACATGTTCACCAAGGTCGATAATGTCACGTGGGAGCACATCCACCGTATTCGCGATGTGTTTCCGGGTAATCTCCTCATCAAAGGCCTGCAAAGCAAGGAAGACGCCGTGCTTGCCAAGGAAAACGGTTT
>CALINB010000260.1 GCA_938045325.1 uncultured Rhodospirillales bacterium
CTTAATAAAAGTGAGCATGCCGCTGAATTAAGGGCGGCTTTGGGCGGCCTTAAGGGCCCTTTGATGAAAACGGCGCAAATTCTGGCGACAGTTCCAGATGTGCTGCCGCCGGAATACATGACGGAGCTGGCGCAGCTGCAAGCAAATGCGCCGCCGATGGGTTGGGCGTTTGTACGCCGCCGAATGGCCGGCGAACTCGGTAACAATTGGCGAGAAAAATTACAGGATTTTGAGCACGAGTCAGCGTCGGCAGCCTCGTTGGGGCAAGTGCATAAAGCCACCGCACTGGATGGCCGAAAACTTGCTTGTAAACTTCAGTATCCCGATATGGCGTCAGCCGTGGAAGCAGATCTCAAACAATTGAAATTCGTGTTTTCAATCTTCCGTCGGTATGACAAAGCTATTAATCCCTCCAATATTCATGACGAATTATCGGAACGCTTGCGCGAAGAGCTTGATTACGTTCGTGAGTCGCAAAATATGCGTTTGTATCAAGAAATGCTGGCCGATGAACCCGGCGTTCATGTTCCCGAACCGATATCGGAACTAAGTACCAATCGTTTGTTGACGATGACGTGGCTCGAAGGGGCGAGATTGCTAGACGTTGTCGACCGGCCTTTGAAAAAACGAAATGCTATTGCGCTGAATATGTTTCGGGCCTGGTATGTTCCATTTTATGAATTCGGCGTCATTCATGGCGACCCCCATCTTGGGAATTACACGGTATGTCCAGACGGAAAAATTAATTTGCTCGACTTTGGCTGCATCCGCATTTTTCGCCCGAGCTTTGTGCGCGCCGTTATCGATCTTTATTGGGCCTTAGAACGTGATGATACGGCATTGGCTGTTCATGCTTATGAAACTTGGGGGTTTCAAAATCTTTCTCGTGAAATGATCGGCGTTCTTAATCAATGGGCGCGATTTTTATATGGACCCTTGTTGGAAGACCGGGTTCGGCCGATTCAGGAAGAGCCGTCCGGCATTTACGGTGCCGAGGTGGCGTCAAAAGTGCATCAAGAGATCAGGAACCTGGGCGGTGTGACGCCGCCGCGTGAGTTCGTTTTGATGGATCGTGCCGCGATCGGATTGGGCAGCGTGTTCAT
The DNA here is from genome assembly GCA_938045325.1 of uncultured Rhodospirillales bacterium. Taxonomy (GTDB): domain Bacteria; phylum Pseudomonadota; class Alphaproteobacteria; order Rhodospirillales; family CALINB01; genus CALINB01. The sequence goes on from CALINB010000260.1 coordinate 1,104, forward strand.
GCATTTGAAGGCCGAAATTAATTGGCATCAGATGTTTCACGATCTGGTAGCCGATTTCGATGAAAAAACATTAGATAAGCGCCAAAAACGAATATTAAAGTCCGCCGGGATTGCCCAGGCGGCTTGAAATGCCCGGAATTAAAGCATTTTTTGGCTTCTTACTCTTGTGTTGAAGCCGCGAACCGGGCATAAATCGTCTACGATAAGAATTAGAAGAGCCTAATATATAAATATCCGCCGCTCCGATAATTTTTCATGCGCCGTGATAGACTGAAGACACTAGCGATAAGGAGCCCCCAGTCATGAAAATCGCCGTTCCCAAAGAACGCCGGCCCGGCGAGAAGCGCGTTGCCGTTTCGCCCGAAGTGGTCAAAAAATTGGCCGGCTTGGGATTTGATGTCACGGTTGAAGCGGGAGCCGGCGAAGGGGCTTCTTTTACGGATGACGCATTTAAAGAAGCGGGCGCGACAATTGCCAATGATGCGCCGGGCGCGCTGAAAGATGCGGATATCGTTATCAAAATTCAGCCGCCGATTGTCGATGGCGAAAATCAAAATGAATTAGCAAACATGAAAAAGGGCGCCATCCTGATTGCGCATTTATCGGCCTTAACCAACAAAGCCGATGTTGAAAATTATGCCAAAGCAGGAATAACGGCATTTGCCTTGGAGTTGATGCCGCGCATTTCACGCGCGCAATCCATGGATATTCTTTCGAGCCAAAGCAACTTAGCCGGTTATAAGGCTGTTCTTGATGGGTCGGATGTTTTTGGGCGGGCTTTTCCGATGATGATGACGGCCGCCGGTACCGTACCGCCGGCAAAAGTATTCATCATGGGGGTTGGCGTCGCTGGTTTGCAGGCGATTGCAACGGCAAAACGTCTTGGTGCGGTTGTCACGGCGACTGATGTCCGGCCAGCGGTAAAAGAACAAGTAGAGAGTCTCGGTGGAAAGTTTTTATCCGTTGATCCGAAAGCGGAAAAAGAAGCCGAGACCGAAGGCGGTTACGCCAAGGAAATGAGTGACGATTACAAGCGTAAGCAACAGGAAGTCGTCAACGAGCATATCAAAAAACAAGATATCGTCATTTGCACAGCTCTCATTCCGGGCCGCCCGGCGCCGAAGCTGGTGACCGATGCCATGGTGAAATCGATGCCGGAAGGGGCCGTCATCGTCGATTTGGCTGTTGAAGCCGGCGGCAATTGTGAAGTGTCGAAAAAAGGCGCCATCGTGAAGAAATACGGAGTCAGTGTGATTGGTCATGAAAATGTACCGAGCCGATTGCCGGAAGTCGCCAGCGCCCTTTTTGCCAAAAATATATTGAATTTTTTAACACCGATGGTTGATCAGGAAAGTAAATCCCTGAAGATCGACTGGGAAGACGAAATCGTGCAGGGAACGTTGGTCGTTCGTGACGGCAATATCGTTCATCCTGCATTGACTGGAGAGGGGAACGCATAATGGACCCGAGTAAAATAGCCGATAGTGCTGCGAAGCTTGCTGTCGATGCTTCTAATTTAGCCGAGCGCGCGGCAGAAATCGCGAAGGGGGCTTCTCAGGTCGTACAGACCCAAGTGCAGTCCGGCGGTGAACCGTTTTTGTTTTTGTTCACGGTTTTTGTCTTAGCTGTTTTCATCGGCTTTTATGTTGTCTGGAGCGTGACGCCTGCATTGCATTCGCCCCTCATGAGCGTAACCAATGCAATTTCCTCGGTGATTATTGTCGGCGGCCTCATCGCTGCGGGTCCCGCTGGGTATGATTTCTCCAAGGTTATGGGTTTTTTGGCCGTGATGCTGGCTTCGGTCAACATATTCGGTGGCTTTATCGTGAGCCAACGCATGCTGAGCATGTTCAAGAAAAAAGAAAAGAAATAGGGGGCCGATCATATGACTAGCGGAATTGTCGGCTTTGCCTATTTGGTTGCTTCGGTGTGCTTTATTTTAGCGCTTCGCGGATTAAGCTCGCCGGAAACGGCCCGTCAAGGAAACCGCATCGGTATCATCGGTATGGTGATCGCGGTCGTCACCACATTAATGGCGCCGGAGGTTGTGAGCTACAGCACTATCATTCTCGGCGTGTTGATCGGCGGCGCAATCGGCACCGTCATCGCATTGAAGATTCAAATGACGGCGCTGCCGCAACTCGTGGCTTTCTTTCACAGTCTTGTCGGCTTAGCGGCGGTTTTTGTCGCAACAGCAGCACTTTATAAGCCCGATGCCTATGGGATCGGTTCGGCGGGCAGTATTCATGCCGCGAGCCTCATTGAAATGGGTCTTGGCACCGCCATTGGTGCCGTGACGTTCTCCGGCTCTCTGATCGCGTTTGCCAAGCTGCAAGGTATCATGAGCGGCACGCCCATTACTTTTGCCGGTCAACACAAGCTCAATGCCGCCATTGGAATCGCGATCGCCGTGGTGCTGTTTTTGTTTGTCGCATCGGAATCCTACACGCTTTACTGGGTGCTGGTGGCGTTGGCTTTTGCCATCGGGTTTTTAATCATCATTCCCATTGGCGGTGCCGATATGCCGGTCGTTGTATCGATGCTGAATTCCTATTCCGGTTGGGCCGCGGCGGGAATCGGATTCACGTTATCAAACCCCGCTTTGATTATCACGGGTGCGTTGGTTGGTTCTTCCGGCGCGATTTTGAGTTACATCATGTGTAAAGGCATGAACCGCTCGATCGTCAATGTGCTGTTAGGCGGATTTGGCGGCGAAGATGCGGGACCGGCCGCCGCCGCGAGTGGTGACAGATCCGTTAAATCGGGTAATGCTGAAGACTCGGCCTTTATCATGAAAAACGCTTCGAAAGTCATCATCGTGCCGGGTTACGGCATGGCTGTTGCCCAAGCCCAACATGCGTTGCGTGAAATGGCAGATAAGCTCAAAGAAGAGGGTGTCGATGTTTCCTATGCAATCCATCCGGTTGCGGGACGCATGCCGGGGCACATGAATGTTCTTTTGGCTGAGGCCAATGTGCCCTATGACGAAGTTTTCGAGCTTGAAGAAATTAACAACGAGTTTGCGACAGCCGATGTCGCTTTTGTCATCGGTGCAAACGACGTAACAAACCCGGCGGCAAAGACCGATCCGGCCAGCCCAATCTACGGGATGCCGATTTTGGACGTTGAAAAGGCGGGGACGGTTCTGTTTCTCAAGCGGTCGATGGCATCGGGTTATGCCGGTGTCGATAATGAATTGTTTTTCCGTGATAATACGATGATGGTCTTTGGCGATGCTAAGGACACGACGGAGAAGATCGTTCAAGCTTTGGGCTAAAATGCTTAGAACAGGCATGATCGAGTAAAGGTGCAAAACCGTGGCATTATTGAAAATTGCACGTATGGGCCATCCGATCTTGAGGGCTCCGGCTCAGCTCGTCGAGGATCCAACCGCGCCCGAGATTAAAGAACTTGTCACCAACATGATCGAGACCATGTATGACGCCGACGGCACCGGTTTGGCGGCACCTCAAGTCTTTGTGCAAAAACGTATTGTCGTATTTTTTGTTGGTGGTACGCGCGCGGAGGCCGAATCGGGAGAGGAGGCCAATCCGTACGATGGGCCCGTGCCGCTGACGGTCTTAATTAATCCTGAAATCGAGCCGATCACGGAAGAAACGGCACTGGGCTGGGAGGGCTGCTTATCGGTCCCCGATATGATTGGTGCCGTACCGCGTTTTACGGAAATTCGTTACCGGGGCGTGACCCATGAAGGCGAAGAAATTGACCGTATCGCTCATGGGTTTCATGCCCGTGTCGTTCAGCATGAATGCGATCATCTGGATGGTTTGTTATATCCGATGCGTGTCCCAGATCTGACGCTTTTTGGTTTTGCCAAAGAAATGGAGCTGATGATTGCTGCGCAACGGCAACTCGAAGAGGAAGAAGCCGCAGCGGCGGACGGCTCGGCGGCGTAACCGATGAGTGATCAGCAAATCAAAGACGAAATTCTGTTGGCAACGTTGAATCACGTTCCCTTTGACGGCTGGACGCAAAAAGCCCTGCGTCGGGGTGCAAAGGATGCCGGTTACGGTTCAGCGGATGTCGCGCGAGTTTTTACCGGCGGGTTGTCGGCATTGGCCGAACATCTTTCTTCATATGCCGATCGTTTGATGCTTCAAAAACTCGAACAGGAAATTCTTGAAAATATGCGTGTCCGGGATCGAATCGCGTTTGCGATTCAGTGCCGTTTGAGACTCATGCAACCGCATCGGGAAGCGATGCGGCGGGCTGCAGCTTACTTGGCGTTGCCGCCCAATATACCGATGGCAACCCGGCTGACTTACCAAACGGTTAATGCCATCTGGTATGCAGCCGGCGATACGGCCACCGATTTTAATTTTTATACAAAGCGCGCCTTGTTAAGCGGTGTTTATACGTCGACTGTCTTATATTGGCTAAATGACGCCTCCGCCGATGGCGCCGCAACATGGTCGTTCCTTGACAGGCGCATCAGCGAAGTGATGAAGATTCCCGGTTATGTTGCCCGGGCTAAAGGGGCGGTCTCGCGGTTGCCGTCGCCCATAAACATACTTAAGGCTTTACGCAAACCCCTCAACCGTTCCCAATTGTAATTTTTGTTCAGTCTTTTTTGCTCGTCCGGTATGTGGCCCATGCCAGGGTGGCCATAAAGACAAGTCCGGCAATGATCACCATTGCCAGATAAGCAATTTCGCCTTCTTGCATTTTCTCGCTCCTGATGAATTTCCAGGTGTGAATATTGCCGCCGCCTGCCGGATGATGCTTTGATATAGATCAAGCGGGTTGAGCATTGCAGCAGGAGCAAAAAGAGGGGGGTATAAGGAGTTTGTGTCTTAACGCTAGGGTGGTAGCTTAGTGGTCTGTAGAGGAGGGATTGACGATGTCGGACGTGACTCCCCCGAAAGCGGTCGAACGGGTAACACCTACCGGTTCTCGCGGCAATAAATCTTTCGAATTCACCCAGCAAGGTGATTCGGATGAACATGACCGTCCAAAAGAGGACTCTCAGGAACATAACCGTCATGTCGATGATATTGCACTGATTCTAGGTGTTCCGGCCGCCGATATTTCACCGGATATTCAACAAGGCCTCAGTAATGTGATGAACGAGTTTGACCGGCAACGCCGGGAACTCGATTTTTTACGCAAACGTGTCGCATTTTTAGAAAAAATATCGGACACCCATCCCTTCCTTCAGGTGATGAGTCGGCACGCGCTTGAGCGTGCCATCACAAAAGTGCTTAATCGTGCCGATAAGGCAAGCACAGAAAATACATTTATCTGTTTTCAGATCGAGGGCTTAGAAAGCATTCGGCATACAGAGGGATTGTCTATGGCCGATCTCATCGTTTCCAATTGCGCGAATTTGATAAAGTCCGAGCTGCGTGCAAGCGACATCATGGGGAGCATGGGGGGATATGGTTTGGGTGTTATATTTACGGTGACAACTTACCAAAGCGCTGAAGAGAAAGTCGGTGCGTTGGTGCCCCTGATTGAACAAAAAATGCAGGCAACTCACAAAAGCCTTCGGCTTGTGTATGGACTTCATCTGCTCAAAAGCCAGGATACGGTGGCTGGAATTTTTGCCGCCGCCGATGAGGATTTGCGCCGGCGATTTTAAATTAATTCTGCATTTTTAAGCTATAATATCCGGCAGTAATTGATTCTCCAGTGTCACGATTTCGTCTTTAAGCCGGAGTTTTCGTTTTTTAAGCCTCTGCATTTCTAGCTGCGCAAAAGGCTTATTTTCCGCCAAACTGGAAATTGCAGCATCAAGATCCTGGTGTTCTGTTTTTAGATGCGCCAGTTTGTTTTGTAGTGCCTCGATGTCGTCATTCATAAAATTTACGATCCGTCGCCATGCAAATGCATGGTAGCAAAGAATTTTCGGTGCCGGTATTTCATTATGGATACGCCTCCACGAAAAAACGGCTGATTTTTTACGGACTTCACAAAGAAATTAGAACTTCTGTCAAAAAGCGAATTGCGCTTATATTAGTCCATATAATTCAACAGCTTACCTTCCTCTGGCGTTTTGATTTGATGGGCGCTAACATTATTGTATCGGTATGATCAAGAAAGGGGACGTATTAATGAGTGAAGTGAAAAAAATTGAGGCCTTGAAAGAAAAACATCAGGCTCTTGAGCAAACCCTAGAAAAACTCGAAACAGAATCTCATCCCGACGACATAGAAATTGCGGCCATAAAAAAACAAAAACTCCGGCTTAAAGACGAAATCGCTGAA
>CALINB010000261.1 GCA_938045325.1 uncultured Rhodospirillales bacterium
AGCAACAGCGCGCTTGTGTGAGCCCGGGTCAGCACACGCAGATTAGGCCGGCTGGTAGCCGGTTTCAGAAAGGCCTTTGCCGCACTCATACGCAAGCCGCTTTTTTGGGTAACTTCAAAATAACCCGAGCCCTCGTTATTGCCCGCGTTGAAATCAGTCACTTTCGGGATGCCGGTTTCTTCGGCCGCATCGCGCAGCACATTAAGCACATCCCACGATAAGCGCTGACCCTCGATCCGCAATTCACCGGCTCCACGATGCATTTTTGTATCGCCGCCATGGTGGTTTTCCGATTTCAGGAAATACGGCAACACATCATCCCACGCCCAACCGGCATTTCCGGCCTGGCGCCATTGATCGTAATCGGCGGCCTGACCGCGCATATAGATCATACCGTTGATGGACGAGCTGCCGCCGAGCACCTTACCGCGCGGATATGGGATGGAGCGCCCGTTCAAGCCTGCACTCGGTTCGGTCTCCATCATCCAGTCCGTCCGTGGGTTATTGAGTGTAAAGAGATAGCCGATCGGAATGTGGATCCAGGGATACAAATCCTTGCCGCCTGCTTCGAGCAACAGAACCTTGACCGAAGGATCTTCGCTCAACCGATTTGCCAGCACGCAGCCGGCTGAGCCCGCACCAATGATGATGTAGTCGTATGTCCCCTGATCTGATCGGTTTATACCCGGCATCGCCCCACACTGTTTTTTGTAATCGGACCAACAAATTGACAAAAAGGCACTCGCTTGAACATTATAAAATATAGATCAATTCGAGAGGACCAAACTATTAATGTCTCGCTGCTTTAGTCGCCTTATCAGCGTTTTTGCCGTTTCCGGTTTTGCCTTTTTAGGGACCTATCTCACAGGCTGCGCCCAGACGGATACCAGTAAACAAGCCGAACCGCTTCCTCACATTGACACATTAAAACGCCATCACGATGACCATGAACATCATGATGATGAAATTCTCGTGCTGGACCCGCCAAAAGGCTATTTGGAAAGCTTGCCAGCGCTTGGATTATCTGTCGCAGAAGTTACACATCTCGATGCTTTAAATCTTGATTTGTATCACCTTAAAATCGATAACGGCGCCCATCCTTTTCATGCCCGCCATCTTCACGCCAAGAAGCACCCCGATATACTTGTCGACGTTCACCATCATTTTGAGCAACATGCCAAACGCAAACGTAAACGCAAATCATCGCTGGTAAGCCGGCAGGTTATTCAATGGGGCAAAGCCAAACCAGGATGCTGACGCGGCATGCGTATCGGCATTGTCGACGGCACTGTCGACTTGAAACACGCCGCGTTTAGAAATAAAAATATTACGTTTCAATCCTTTCACCGCAAAGGAGAGGTCATGTCGTCCATCGCGCATGGAACGGCCGTGGCATCAATGATCGTCGGCCATGCCAAATGGGGCAGCTTGCTACCGGATGCACATTTATTCGCGGCCAATGTATTTCATAAAACCAAAAAAGGCCGCTCTCGGGCCAGCTCTAAAAGTATTTTAAAAGCCATCAACTGGCTGATTAAACAAAAAGTCGACGTTATAAATTTTAGCATTGGGGGCGCAGCAAACCGGCTTGTCCGCAAAGTCATTGAGCATGCAAGTAACCTTGACATCATCATGGTGGCCTCGGCTGGCAATAACGGCCCCTTCACTAAAAAAAGGAGCTATCCGGCGGCCTATCCATCCGTAATTGCCATCGCCGCTTCAGACCGCTTTGATACGGTCGCCAGATTTTCTTCCGCGGGCAAATATGTCGAATTTACCGCACCAGGCGTCAGAATCTGGACGGCTGTTCCCGGCGGCGGCAAGGCCATGTCGGGAACGTCTTTCGCCTCACCCATTGTCGCAGGGTTTGCGGCCGTTGCCATCAAACACAAAAATATCAAAGACCTAAATGCGATCCGCACTTATTTTAAAAAAGTCGCCAAAGAGCGCGGGAAGAAACATTGGGATAAATATTCCGGTTGGGGCTTTCTTCGTATGGCCGCACCGTGCTGAATAGGCACTAAATCCACGCAATAGTCTTGGGGGTAAAGACAAATGATCTATCGAATCGCCGGCAGCCAAAATATGGTTCTCTTCACCAGTCTGGCTATCTTATTCGGCACTTCAGGCATTATGGTGGAACAATTCAAGTTTTTAGCCGAACACCATCACCTTAACTTCATCCCCGGCGAAGTGGCCCTCGAAGAAAACATCGTCATTCTAATTGCGTGTTTCGGCGTATTTTTAGAACACCGCCGGTATTTGCTGAATAAAATTTACGAAACAAACATACCCGGTTTTATTGAGCAATTTGATCAGTACTCACACAATATGGGCGTGATGTTTATCATGATCGCTATTCTTATCGAAGCGTTGGACCTTTGCTTTTTAGCCCTGAATAAATATAGAATCGATTTTCCCGGGTTAAAATATTTTGAAATCCTTTTGCTTTTCGTGATTAACATTATGGCTTCGATACTGCTCTTCATCGTTGGGCTCAAATCGATTAAAAGGTAATATTGTTCCTTATAAACTTTTATCATTTTGGGCCTTATTCACAGCTCAAATTGGGGTGGCATTATGAGCTAACGGCTGAAAACCCGTAATATTGAAGGCTGGCGTTGCTTGTCGGAACGCTGCCTACCGGGTGAATCACCGGTTTCCAGTACTAGCCGTCCGCAACCAGCTGCACTAAACTCTTTCAAACTGACCATCAAACGAAGGCCACTACGATGAAACGAATTTATACTTGGGGCGCACAACCCGCGATGCGCAATGTCACGCTCGCGGACTTACAAGCCAATAAAGGCAAGAAAAAATTCACCCAGGTGAAGGTCGGCAACACCGATGAAGCGGCCGCCGCTGCCGAAGCGGGCGTCGACATGATCGTGTGCACTTCCCCGACCGTCGAAGATGTGCGCCGGGGCAATGACACGCTGTTTCTGACCGCAACCATCGCTTTTCAAAATTTTCCGACCGAAACGGATGTGCTGCGCGAAGCGTTTCGCGTACTCGCCCTCGGTGCCGATGCGGTTTTAACACCGCGCAACCTCGATATCGTGACCATGCTCGCTAAAGAAGATATCCCCGTCATGGGGCATCTCGGCCTGGTACCGCGCAAATCGACCTGGTTTGGTGGCCTTCGGGCGATTGGTAAAACAGCCGATGAGGCCTTCGACCTTTATCAAAAGTTTAAGCGTCTGGAAGATGCCGGTGCTGCACTCGTTGAAGTCGAAGTGGTGCCCGGGCAAATCATGGAAGAAATCTCCAAGCGAACGAGCCTGATTACGGTGTCCCTCGGCTCGGGCACCGGCGGCGATGTGATGTATCTTTTTATGGAAGACATCTGCGGCGAAAACCCGGAACCGCCGCGCCATGCCCGCGCCTTTTGCGATCTCGCCCGGCTGCAACAGGAAATCAAAGACGAACGCGTCAAAGGATTGAAGGCCTTCCGCGAAGCCTCACTGAATGGGGAATTCCCGGCCAACGGCGAGACGATTTCGGTCGATGCGAATGAGCTGGAAAGCTTTTTGCAGAAGCTGAAAGGATAAAATCACCCCGCCCATTCAGGGCCTAGTGGTGTCAGGCGGATGCCGGGGCGGAGCTTCTTATAAGCGTACCGGCGGGGATCGGAGATATGCCCGCCTGGGGCAAGCGCCACTAATACTTCTTCGGCAATGGGCTGGAAGTGAGCGCGGAAATGAACGCTGCTTTTAAGCGCCAAAATTTTTTGCTGTGACGGTTCGATATTGAGGTGGCGAAACATTTCCTGATCGCCGGCTTGTGCGCGCTTACTTGCAGTCACAATAGAAACGCCGCCGATCCTCAATAACGCCATCGGACCCAAGTCCATATCACGTCCACCCTGATAGGGCCCGGTACAATGAAATTTTCCGTTGCCGAGTTTGGCGACGGTGAACTTGCCCGAATAAGGCGCATCCCCGTCGATGCCGCTTTTCCCGCCTAAATCAATTTCGATTTCCGCATTTTCGCCGGCTTCATGGGCGCGCGCGGCGGCGTCTGGATCGCACATGATGCCGATAACTGCACCCACGGCGTCATTTTCGACCAAGGCGGCCAACAAGCCGGTGGTGTCGCAGGTACCGCCCGCACCCGGGTTGTCTTGGGTATCGGCAATTACGACAGGCTTCGATGCGCCCTTCGCAAGTTGCATGGCTTCCCTGACCGCTTCATCGGGCGTGAGCTCCACGCCGGCGAAGTCAGCTTCATGGGCCTCAATCAATTTTTCCAGTCGATCCGCCGCCATCTCAACCGCATCATGATCGTAACCATGACAAACGACACTTGGCCCGCACCAATATTGATCGGACGGCGGAAAACCGGCGAGATACGCCAAAGTTAAAACATCACTTGTCGATACATCACCGGCCTCGCCCGCCTTGGATGCCATAACAATGCTTTGTGACGGTTCAATCATGGTGCATTGAAATGTGAGCGGGATCAAAAACGGGATTTTGCGAATGGCCTTAAACGTCGGCCGCCCGCGCCTCAGAATCGTTTCTAATGCTTTAGCCGCGCGCGCACCCGCACCGGGCCGGTCAATATGCGGGTAAGTGTGATAACCACACAACGCATCGCAAAGCTCTGCCGTCTCCGGCGTTACGTTCGCATGATAATCGTGACTGACGACGATGGGAATATCATTGCCGACGGCGGATCGAACCCGGCGCAATAGCTCGCTTTCACCATCTTCAAACTCTTCGCTGGTACACGCGCCATGTAAATCCAGATAGACCGCATCCACCGGCATGCGTTGCGACAGCGCGCCAACCAACTCGGCCGAGCAACGCTCGAAGGCGTCGCGCGAGACCAAGGCACCGGCACCCCCCGACGTCCAAATTAACGGCACCAATTCATGTTCGTCATCGACCGCGTCGAGAAAACCCGATAACGCCATACCCGCGTTCGGCAACCAGTCGAATATCTCATCGCCCCGGCACAATGGCGGGCGGTCACGATGCTCGGCAAAGTATTCGAAATCGGTCACCCCGGGTACGAAACAATTGGTCTCGTGCATAAAGCCGCCGACGGCGATGCGCGCCATGATGGCCGTCTCCTAAGCTATAATTTCTGTTCGCTTCCAATCCGGGATTCGGGACGAAACGGCTGGTCAGCACTAATTGTGCGGATCGGCTTACCAGCCATATACGATTTTAAGTTTTCCAGGCTCTCTTCATAGAAAATTCTATAGTTTTCTTCTGTCACGAAACCGATGTGCGGTGTCGAAATCACGTTCGGTAAGATGCGATATGGGTGATCCTGCGGTAGCGGTTCGATATCGAATACATCTAAGCCGGCTCCGCCGATGGATTGCGTTTCAAGTGCTTTGAGAAATGCGTCCTGATCGACGATGGCGGGACGTGATGTGTTGATCAGAAACGCGTCAGATTTCATGAGTGAGAGTTCATGCGCACCGACTAGGCCAAGGGTTGTGTCACTGTCGGGTATATGGATCGTCACCGCATCCGCGCGTTTAAACAGTTCATCCTTGGATACGCATTCAACATTATGGGATGCGGTCCGCTCGGGCGTCAAATGCGGGCTCCAGGCAATCACATGCATACCGAAGTTCTGCGCGATTTTCGATACCGGTTGTCCCATATCACCAAATCCAAGCACCCCCAGTGTTTTGCCGTCTAAGCCGCGTCCCAGGCCACGCTGCCACCCGCCATGGCGAACCGAACCGATTTCGCCCGGAAACTGCCGGAACAGCGACAAAATCAGCAGCCACGTGACCTCAACTGTGGTTCGGTGCAGTGCGTGCGTCGTGCTCACCGTAATGCCAAGTTCATCGGCGGCGGCCAAATCGATCGAGCGCGCGTTGCGCATACCGGTCGCAAGGAGCAACTTCAACCGCGGCAAGGCCTCAAGGGTCGATCTTGGAAACTCCGTGCGCTCGCGAATGCGCAAAACCGCATCGAAATCACTCAAGCGTGTAATCAACGCCGCTTCATCGAAGACATGATCGCTGAACGCCGCGACATCAAGGCCGTCGACCTGCGACCAATCGACGATAGTCGTCGCGAGCGATTGGTAATCGTCCAAAATGGCGAGCTTCACGATTCAGCCTATACCTTGTTGATAGACGCCACTCAATTCAGCGCCACTACTTGCTGTATTTCGCGAGCTTCTCTTCATCGAGCTTGATACCGAGGCCCGGTCCAGACGGCACCGCAACACGGCCCGAACTGATATCAAGCCGGGTCGCCGCGACCGTGTCGACCACTTTAAGCGGGCCGACGCATTCCAGTCCCGGTAGTACGTTATTTGAAGTTGCAGCGAGCATGATCTCCGCCGTAGTGCTGAGATCGAGGCCGAAGCCGTGCCCGAGGACAACCTTCAGACCGGCCGCCTCCGCCGTTGCCAGCATCCGCGAAGACGGCAGCAAACCGCCCGCCTGTTTGATGCCGAACTTCACGTAATCGGCACAATCCGCCTTGATGACGTTGATCAGACTTTCATGATCACTGATGGCTTCATCCGCCATGATCGGAATGCCGCCTTCACGCCGCACCTTTGCCAGGCCTTCCAGATCTTCTTTCGGTATGGGTTGCTCGAACAGTTGCATGTTGCAGGACTTCACCGCAGCACATAACGCCAACGCTTGATCGACGGAACATTGCTGGTTCGCATCCATGCGCAAGTTGATGTCCGGGCCGACGGCATCACGAATAGCCAAGACCCGTTCACTGTCTTTGTCGACTTCATTGCCGACCTTAATCTTCATCGATTTAAAACCGGCGTCTACAAAATCTTTCGCATCAGCCACCGCTTCATCCGGCGGCAGCTGACCGACCCAGCCGTTGAACAGCACTTCGTCATGGATAGCCCCACCGATATATTCATGAAACGCCACGCCCGCACGTTGGCAAATCAATTCGATACAGGCGAGTTCGATGCCTGCCGCGCAACCGGGTTGATCTGGCGTCAATGTGTTCGTTTTCGCAACGATCCGGTTGACGTTGACAGCATCCTCACCAATCAACGCCGGCGCAATCTTGTCACGAAGTGATGCTGTGATATCTGACGCGGTATGGGGAGAAACGGCCCGGCTTGATGGATCGATACTGCAAACGCCGATGGCGCCGTCCTCATCGGTAATACGAACTACGACGCATTTGGTCGCTGTTTTAGCCATACCCCCGCTTGTAAACGTGCCGACTAACGGCATTTCCACGTAAAATACTTCAATATTTTTGATGATCGCTGGCATGGTCTCTCCCCCTGGATCGGTTAATTCGTTTTAACTAATGTATAGCTGCCGGACACGGATGTATAGCGCCAGATTTAAGAACGCCGATTAAGCCCTAAGTCCCATATCGGATTGATTAATTTTTCAACGCAGCCTTTACGTAAGGCAATATTCTTTCAGTGATCACGGCCACCCCTTGAACATTCGGGTGCTTGCCGTCCTTTTGATTGAGTTCCGGCTTAGCGGCGACACCCTCTAAAAAGAACGGATAAAAAGGAACGTTATGTTTTTTTGCGACGGCCGGAAAGACAGCATTAAAGGCTTTGGCATAATCGCGGCCTAAATTTGGGGGGGCCTTCATGCCTGTAAGCAAAACCCTGATGCCGCGCGATTTAATTCTGGCAACGATCTGGTCCAGGTTTTTATGCGTCACGGCAGGGTCGATGCCGCGTAAACCATCATTGGCACCTAATTCGACAATAACCAAATCCGGTTTATCGCCTAAAGCCCAGGCCAGTCTTGAGAGCCCGCCTGAGGTAGTGTCACCGGAAACCCCCGCACCGATTACCCTCGCTGCAATACCATGAGTCTTCAATGCCGCTTCAAGGAGTGCAGGAAAAGCGTTTTTGCGCTCAAGGCCGTATCCAGCCGTTAAACTGTCGCCGATAACGGTAATTATCACCCCATTTGCGATCGCAGGACTGGAAAATCCAATCCATACATTGACAATCAGCAAAAGCACCGCATATCGAAAGCTGGCCTTTTTTATGTGTATTTTTAACTTTCCCAATTAAGACCTCGATAATTCATGACTCCATTGAATAGCTCTGAAATCCCAACCGTTGCGCTCGATAATGTTCATCTCACGCTGACAAATTCAGCGGGTGAGGTCAACATCCTTCGCGGAATTGATTGCACAATCGGTGCCGGCGAAACGGTTGGCATCATTGGTCCATCCGGCTCAGGCAAAACAAGCCTTTTGATGGTGATTGCAGGACTGGAGCAGCCGACCCGGGGAACCGTCCATATTGCGGGCAACAAAATCAACGGCCAAAGCGAAGATACATTGGCGAAATTTCGTAGAGATCATATTGGAATTGTTTTTCAGGATTTCCACCTGATTCCAACAATGACGGCGCTCGAAAATGTCGCGTTGCCACTTGAATTTGCCGGTGCGCCGGATGCATTCGATCGTGCGGAAACAGGATTAGCCTCCGTTGGACTTGCTCAACGCATCAATCATTATCCGGGGCAGCTTTCCGGGGGCGAGCAACAACGCGTCGCTATTGCGCGTGCTTTCGTAACCGAGCCCGCCCTTCTATTGGCGGACGAGCCGACCGGCAATCTCGATGGCAAAACCAGTCATAGTGTCATGGATACGCTATTGGACCTGCATCAACGCCACAATACAACATTGATGCTCATTACTCATGAACCCGATGTTGCAAAACGATGTTCACGCACCATTACACTGACAGATGGGTGCATCGAGAACGACACCTCTAAAGCATTCGATTCAACTTCATGAATAATTTTACTTTAGCAGCGCGGCTTGCGCGCCGTGAATTACGCGCGGGCCTATCAGGTTTTCGCATTTTCATTATGTGCCTCATTCTCGGCGTTACGGTTATCGCCAGTGTCGGCATAGTCAACAAGGCTATTGTCGGCGGGTTAAACGCCAATGCCAGAGTCATTCACGGCGGCGATATCGACCTTCGGTTACTCAGCCGGCCGGCATCGCCCGAACAAATCGATTACCTGCGAAAGCACTCTGCCGCTTTGTCGACGATGAGCGATTTTCGCGCCATGGCACAACACCCCCAAACCAAGAAGCGGGAGCTTATCGAACTTAAGGCCGTTGATGATTCGTATCCGTTACTCGGCAAAATTCAACTCAATCCGGCGATATCGCTTGATGAGGCCTTGAAAAAAAGAGATGGGATATGGGGCGCGGCCGTCAGTTCAGTCTTGCTGGAAAAGCTT
>CALINB010000262.1 GCA_938045325.1 uncultured Rhodospirillales bacterium
GATCGCCTTGAAGATGATAGCGCTGCTATTAAAGAGCCTGCCCGCAAAATCGCCGCGCTTGAAATGCAGTGGTATATGAAAAATCAATTGCTTCGTGATTCCGATTGGGCCGGCATGGCGCATTCGCTTGAAATTCGCGTACCGTTGGTCGATTCGGTTTTGTTTCATCGCCTCGAGTCCCGGTTGCTTCGCCCGAACGGTCCGACAAAACAAATCATGGCAGCGAGCCCTGAAATCCCGTTGCCGGAATCCGTCATTAATCGGCCGAAAACCGGCTTTGCTATTCCAGTGCATGACTGGCTGCAAGCCGATCAACCGGAAGCGCCGACGACCCATTTAAACCGGGGCTTGCGCGGCTGGGCGCAACGGGTTTATCAGTCGGCTCTATCATGACGAATGTTCCGCTTTTTCAATACCGGCGATGGATTGCCGCTGTTTTGTTTTCAGGATCGTTTCTGATTACCGGGTCTCTGGCAGCCGATACCGATGCGTTTGAACGCGCCGTCCGCGATTGTATGGATAACGGTTTTACCCGGGCTGAGTGTTTTGACCATGCCGAACGCGTGTTAAATATCGAGCGGTCCGATGCCGAGCGGTATCGCCAAGAGCACCAGCGCCGCCACGAAAACAGCTTGCGCAAACCCGCGCCGCGACGGCGCCACCCGGGCCGGCGCAACGTTACCCGGCCTTGATCGAGTAGGCTTGTTTATTGGTGCGAGTACATCGGCTGGCCCGCCATCGGCATGTCGGCAACCAGGACATGGCCGCCGCCCTCGAGAATATAAAGGCGGTTGCGGTCGCCATCACGAACACCATAAGCAAGGTTGGTGACTTTCGGCGGCAGGCAGGAATGAATGTCGTAAATCGCCAGGCCCTTGTTATTGAACACCCGCACGAGTCCCATGTTGGATTGGCATACCGCGAGGCTGCCGTCTTCGCCCATGGCTTGACCGTCGGGGGTGCCCATACCGGGCAGATAACAGAATACCCCGGCGCGCGACGGCGGTTTCATTTCGCGCAGCGGCATCCACCATACCGTGTTGGAGCGGTTGCCGACCAGAAGCGAAGCTTCGTCCGTCGTTAGGGTGATGCCGTTCGGCCCGGGGAGGGTGTCGATGAGGGATTCGAGGCCGCGTTTTTCGGAAAAGCGGTAAGCACGCCCGGTCGGATCGTGCAGACCGGTTTTCCCCTGATCGGTAAAATACAAATCACCGTTTGAGGCGAACACAAGATCGTTAACGCCCTTGAAGTTTTCCGCCTGTCTCATGTCGAGAAACGGCTCAATTTTTCCCGACTTCGGGTCCATCACCATGATGCCGTGTTTGAAGTCGGCGATGAAAATGCGTCCGTCTTTGTGAATTTTCAAACCGTTCGGTTCGCCGTCGTACTCGGTGGCCAAATCGATCGTGCCGTCCGGCTCCATGCGAAAAATCCGTCCGTACGGGATGTCGGTAAAATATAAATTACCGTCCCGGTCGAACGACGGGCCTTCGATGTAGCAATCGACTCCTTCGGGCTGACGCACATAATAAGTAGAACGCGTCCCCGGGTGCGATCCTCTCTGACGAAATTTATCAGGGATGCGGGCAAAAATTTCGGTTTCGATGACTTCCGGATTGTAATGATTCATGAGACAGCGGTTACCTCTGAATAATGGATTTAAAATAGGCAATGGTTTTTTCGAGACCGTTTTCCAGTGCGACCGCTGGCTGCCACCCGAGCTCTTTTTTTGCGAGCGTGATATCCGGGCAGCGCTGCATTGGGTCGTCTTCGGGTAAAGGCTTGCGTTCAATTGGTGATTTTGAACCCGTCATTTCAATGATTTTTTCAGCCAGCGTGCCGATCGGAATTTCATGGGGATTGCCCAAATTAATTGGGCCTGTCGTTGTGTCCGGCGCGTTCATCAGGCCGATTAATCCGCTAATCAAATCGTCGACATAGCAGAAAGACCGTGTTTGCTGACCGTCGCCATAGACCGTAATCGCCTCACCTTTAATGGCTTGAACGATAAAATTTGAAACCACACGGCCGTCATTAGGATGCATACGGGGGCCGTATGTGTTGAAAATGCGTGCGACCCGAATGTTGAGATTGTGCTGGCGGTGATAATCGAAGAACAGCGTCTCGGCGCAACGCTTGCCTTCGTCATAACAGGCTCTTGGGCCTATCGGGTTGACCTGACCGCGGTAACTTTCCGGTTGAGGGTGCACATCCGGATCGCCGTACACCTCGCTCGTTGAGGATTGTAAAATTTTCGCCCGCGTCCGCTTAGCGAGCCCCAGCATATTAATTGCACCATGTACCGAGGTTTTCGTCGTTTGCACGGGGTCATATTGATAATGGATCGGTGATGCCGGACAGGCGAGATTGAAAATTTCATCAATCTCGACATAGAGCGGAAACGTCACATCGTGACGCATGAGTTCAAAGTGTGCATTGCCCATTAAATGCTCGATGTTATCCTTGTTGCCGGTAAAAAAATTATCGACACACAGCACATCGTTACCGTCTCGAATCAGTCGGTCACATAAATGGGATCCGAGAAACCCGGCGCCTCCCGTAACCAGAATTTTTTTCCGCAAAGCCATCAAGCCGTCCTTAAGCGTTCTAAATTTCGGCGAAGCTATCACCAATTGCCGATTCGGCCAAACGTCATGTTGCTGGCCGTGCAAATATCAATTCTACGTTTCGATGAAATGCCGTTCATTGTCCTCAAGCACAAGGCACGTCAGCCGGTTTGAAAAATATGCGCCCGTATCGATTCCGATGCGATGGTCGAGGACTTCCGGCGTGTTGGAAATGGAATGACCGTGGACGATAACTTTTTCAAACGGCCCCGCATGCGAAAGAAAACGGTTTCGAATCCAAATAAGATCGGTTTTC
>CALINB010000263.1 GCA_938045325.1 uncultured Rhodospirillales bacterium
GTTGCCGTGTTGGCCGCGGCCTTCATTTGGGCCTCCGTGACCATTGTCGTCAAACTGCTGACCCAAACCGAATCCAATGCCACCATTACGATTTATGCAGCCATCTTTACCATTCCGGTGACACTCGCCGTCGCGCTGCCGTTTTGGCAAACACCGACATGGGAACAGTTCGCCTGGCTGTTCGGCCTCGGCGCCATCGGAAGCATCAGCCATTGGTCGCGCGCCCAGGCAGCCCGCGATGCGGACCTTACCGCCATCATGCCGATGGACTTCTCTGTGCTGATATGGGCGGCATTGATCGGCTATTTCGTTTTCGGTGAAATTCCCGATATTTGGGTATGGGTCGGTGCCTTTATGATCTTTGCCGCGACCAGTTATATTGCCTACCGGGAACGGAAAACAAAAACCGTCGCGGCGGATAAGAATAAACCGCCCACAAAAGCGGATTAAAGGATCGGACGTGAAAAAAATTGCAAGCATCCTGCGCGACGATCCCAGCACACGGCGCGGCGTCGCTTTTATGTTCGCCTCCGTACTCTCGAGTGTCTGCGTTATGGCGACCATACGCTATGTATCAGCCGACCTGCACCCCACGGTTATGGCGTTTTTCCGCTCCTTATTCGGCATGATCGTTTTTATTCCTTTGTTCTTGAAAACCGGCTGGGCGCCGCTGAAAACAAATCGGATCGGCATGCTGCTGACCCGCGGCGGCATGCAGTCCGTTCTTATGCTGACAACATTTATGGCGATCAGCCTCGCACCATTGGCCACCGTGACAGCGCTGCGGTTTACCGGCCCCTTGTTCGCCACATTGCTCGCTTTAGTGGTGTTGCATGAAATTATTCGCATGCGCCGGATCTCGGCGCTCGTGATTGGTTTTGCCGGGGCGATGATTATTCTCCGGCCGGGAATCATCGAAATCGACCTCGGTGGTATTTTCGCACTGGCGTCCGCCGCTTTCTGGGCGATGACGATGATCACCGTCAAAAGTTTATCCCGGACCGAATCCAGTTCGACCATTACGATTTATTCGATCCTGGTCACAACGCCGGTTACGTTTTTGGTTTCTTTGTTGTATTGGCGAACACCGACATTGGAAGAATTCGGATGGCTTATACTCTTAGGCGTGTTTGGCAGCTTCAGCCATTGGTCGCGCGCGCAGGCTTATAAAAGCGCCGATATCACGGCCTTGCTGCCGATCGATTTTACCGCACTGGTTTGGGCGGCGGCATTCGGCTACATCATCTTCGGGGAAATTGCCGATGTCTGGACGTGGGTCGGCGGCATCGTCATCTTCGCTTCGACCATGTACATCACCTATCGCGAACGCAAGGTCCGGGCCGAACGAAAAGACAGCAGCCAATAAGAATATAAAATTTAGAAGCGGTAACCGTAACGAATGCCGAACGTTTCCAAACCTTCGTTGCGGTCGCATAAGCTGGCGTTGGAGGCATGGTCCAAAAACGCCATCAAACTATGATGTTTGGTGATGCGGAATCCTAACGTAACCGATTCACGGAATAACACACGGCAGCCCAGTTCTTTTTTATCCAAAGAGATGGATGTGGTCTTGCCGTCGTGAACCGTCGCGCCGAGAGAAAAACCGGCGAAGAAGTGTTGCAAGAAATTCCATTCCCAGGTCAGCCCGAGATACGCCTGGCTGGTATCACCGTACGCATTATAGGTTACGCCGACGTGGGGCCGGGGCGACCACATAAAATTGAAAATTCCGGGTGACGCGAATAAGAATTCAAGATTGGCGTCATAGCCTTCCTCTTTATTCGAGCTGAACGGCCCCTCGTCATGAACCAATGCGCCAATACGAATTTCGGAAAGGAATGAATTCGATTTATATGGTGCGGGATCACTCGTCGTCGTTTTTGAACCGGCTGGGCTTTTCTGCCATTTGATGTTACGCGCCCCGCCACCTTGGCCGGATCGCCCCTCAAACGAAGACGGCAGGCGCATCGGGCCGGGTCCGGAGACAGGCTGCGGCGCCGGCGGCGATGCAGACGGAAATGGCTTTGTCCCTTGTGGTGCGCCAGGCCGCGTGACGGGAACGTCGGGCACGTTTTGCGGTGCAGCCAACGGCGGCACCGGCTGCAAAAACGGATGGGTTTGTCCCAAAAATCCCTGCATGTCGTAAATCGGTGCGGCCAGGCTGTGTTGAACGGCAACGGCGCTGACCGTGACAACCATCACCGGCGCAAGAAAGCGCTTAATCAAGGGGGCCCAGAACTTGACCACGGATTTATCCTCAATTTCCTGGCTGGATGAAAACGGCCGGAACAAAACCATCAGGCACCCAGGTTTATTTTTCTCATCGTGGCTGACTTATTATTGTTTTGTGCCCTTTGTTTCCCCCGCCGGGCGGAATCTGTCAAGTGTAGAGCCTGTTAAGGATTAAATTATCAGGTTTTTTTCGCTTTTTTCCGCTATAGGCCTGTTGTTGACCCGTCTGCCCGCGCCGGGCAACATGCCTGAAAATCGAGGAATTCCGGCGAGAACCATGACCGAACAACACATCGAAAAACCAAAAGCCGGCTTCGTCAAACGATTGCTGGCCTTCAAAGACGCCGCCGATGCGAAACGCATCAACATTCGCATCGCCCCGCTCGCCCGGGCCGCCGGACCGCACATCGACCGCCACGTGCTCGCCGCCTTTGATGGCCACAAAAACATAAAAGCGCGCCCGGCAAGCGAACCGGTCGAATTCAACCCGGCGGAGGCAACAACAGATTCCTGGGCGGATGCCGTCAAACGCGCCGAAACGCAACTCAAAAAACCGGCGCCGATATCTTGATATGGGGCGAAGCCGAGGCCGCCGGCACGACAATGACATTACGGTTCTTGTCCGCCCAACCCATGGCGATTGACCGGTTCGGCTATTTCGATGTCCGTTCTGAACTTCATTTACCGGTCGATTTTGACACACCGTTAGCCGAGCTCCTGGTCAGCGTCAGCCTTGCCGCCGCATCGCCGGCGGTTAACAGCAAAGCACAGATCGTCAAAACACTATTAATGGGAACGGCCGACACGGTTTTAAAGCAACTCGACGACATGCCGGAAGGCCTTACATCCTGGGAGCGCGCTTCAATCCAATGTTGTGCGGCAAATGTTCTCGCAATTAACGCCGTTCATCAAAACCACGTTTCGTTATTTTTTAAAGCCGCCGAAACATATCAAGCCACCCTGACAACTTTAACGTCGGCGGATCATCCCTTTCAGTGGGCATTGGCAAATTTAAATTTGGCGGCCTGTCTGCTGACGATGGCAGAACGAGATAACGACCAGGATATTTTTAATGAATCCGTTCAGGCGTGCGAAAACGCCCTAAGCATCATGAATCAACAGAACGATGCTTGGCTGTGGGCCATGGCACAAAGCCGGCTTGGCCTTTCGCTTTATAAAGTCGACCTAAACACGGGTGACACGGATTTTCTCAAAAGATCGCTTGGCGCCTTTCAGGCCGCCCTTAAAGTTTTTACCCGCAATAGCCACCCCCGGCTGTGGGCCGATATCATGAATAACTTTGCTCAAGCCGCTCTTGTTTTCGGCGAACAAATGCACAATGACGAAGTCGTTAAAAAAGCAATACACGCGTGTAATGAATCGCTTGAAGTCCGCACCAAAGACGATAATCCGCTGCAATGGGCCGCGACGCAAAACAACCTGGGCTCGGCATTATTTATGCTCGGCAAAATGAATAAAGAGGTCGGTTCGCTTGAAGGCGCACTTGAGGCTTTTTCACAAGCGCTGGAAGTGTACACCGCCCATGGTGCAGAACGCTTGGCAGCCATCACCGTAAAAAATCAGGAACACGTCAAACGTCTCATTGATAAACGCTGATCGGCACGTGATCAGCCAAGCCCGTTATCTTTTTTCGGGTTTACCCGCCGAATACACCTTACAGTTGGAATGACCGTCGTTATAAAAATGATAGGTCAAGCCGGGCACACCGACATTGGTCGGGTCTTTCAAATTCCAATACTTTTTGGCGACCCCAGTGACGCCTTTCCCGACATTGCCGAGATAGCCGATATGCAGGTTCAGTTTACGGACCTGATTGAACAGGCGTTTTTGGCATAAATTCGAAAGGTCTTTATTAATGTCACCGACCCGCCAGTAGGGGCTTTTCGATGTGGCGTACTGACCGGCACGGGCATCAGCCATCAGGACCGACGCCATGAAAAACCCGGCGCAAACGGCCGAGACGCAAAGGATCTTGGATAGGGGTGTCAATTGCTTTAGGGGCATCGTTCTCGATCCCGAAATGATCAACAAGGCGCGTTCTGCACCGTATCCACCCATTATACCAAAAAACCCGGCAAATTTCCACGTTTTGCTGATAAGCGGCGGAATTCAGGCGCTTTCACGCGCCGTTCAGGCCGGTTCGATCACGAACAAAACATCGCCCTGGTTCACCAGCGCACCGTTTTCAGCCGGAATTTCGATTACTTTTCCGGCCTGCTCGGCTTTTAACGTCGTGAACAATTTCATGACTTCGATCAAACACAAAGCATCCCCCGCAGCGATGACCTGGCCGACCTCGGCGTATACCGGATCGTTCGGCGACGGTGCGCGATAAAATGTCCCCATCATCGGCGCGCAAACTTCGATCGCACCGTCGCTGCGTGTCATTGCCGCGCCAACGGTCGTGTGTTCGGCATCCAATTCAATTTCGGCATTTGTATCTTGAGGATTTTCTTCAGCGGCATCGCCGGACGTAGCCGGCGCGCCCCGGCGCACCACAAGATGCATGCCGTCGATATCGATTTCCACCGTATCAAGATTACTGGCATCGATCAGCTTCAAGATTTCAGCAACATTGCGGTAATTAAGCGCCATCGTCTTCCCGTTTCGATCCGGCCATTGTTTGGCACCGTCTCTCCCTGTAAAACGTTTCCAACGGCTTGCATGTTTAAAATCAATATCATGCCGCAGTTGAAAGGCCAGATTAAAGGTATGGCGAAGAAGATCAACTTGATTGATGTCACCTTGCGCGATGCTCATCAATGTTTGTGGGCGACTCGCATGACGACGGGTATGATGCGCGAAACCGCACCCCTACTGGACAAAGCCGGTTTCGAGGCAATCGATCTGGTTGGCGGTGCTGTCTTCGATGTGTGTGTCCGTTATTTGCGCGAAGACCCCTGGGAACGGATGCGCATCTTAAGCACATGGGTCACCGAAACACCGCTGATCATTCATCACCGCGGCCAAAGTTTATTTACGTTCGAATTGTTTGCCGACGATGTCGTCGAGCTGACGGCCGAACGCATCGCTGCCAACGGCATGCGCTATCACACGACATACGATGCCTTGAACGATATTCGTAATTTAGAAGTCCCCGTGCGGGCAGCTAAAAACGTCGGCTTGACCGTCGCCGGTGGCGTCGTCTTTACCGAAACGCCGGTCCATACGGATACCTATTACGAGAGAAAGACCAAAGAGCTTCTCAAACTCGGTGTCGATGCCGTTTACATTAAAGACCCGAGCGGCCTGTTACGCCCCGAGCGGGTCGCAACACTGGTCCCGGCGTTAAAAAAAGTCTGCGGCAAAACCCCGCTGCAATTGCATTCCCATTGCTTGTCGGGACTTGGTCCTTATGTTGCCGTGCAGGCCATCGAACACGGCGTCGATTGCGTGCACACCGCAACCTCGACACTGGCGAACGCGGCATCGCACCCGCCGACCGAACTGTTCGTGAAAAACGCCCGTCGCCGGGGCTTTGACATCGACATCGATTTAGGGCCGGTCGAACAGGCCGCCGACATCTTTCACTATATCGCCATACGCGAAGACAAACCGACGGGCGCGCCGGTGGAGTACGACGAATTTCATTACCACCATCAAGTGCCCGGCGGGATGATTTCGAATTTGAAATCTCAATTGCAACCGCTCGGCATTGAAGACAAGCTCGAAGAGATCCTCGAGGAAGCCGGCCACGTGCGCCGTGAACTCGGTTATCCGATCCCGGTCAGCCCGTTTGCGCAATATATCATGACCCAAGCGGTGCTGAATGTGATGGGCGAGGAAAGGTATGCGACAGTTCCCGATGAAGTCCGTAAATATGTTCTCGGCGCTTACGGCGAGATTGCGGGGCCGATCGATCCTAATCTCTATGACCGCATCACCCAAGGCGAGGAACCTTCAACCGAACGCCCCGGCGCGCTCGTGCCGCCCGCCCTCGAACGCCTGCGCAAAGAACGCGGTCCCTTTATGTCGGATGACGACTTGCTGTTGGCCGCTTATTATGACGATAAGGAATATACGTCGCTGAAAGCGGCCGGTCCGATCAAAACCGATTATCCGCTCGGCGCGACGCCCTTGGAAACGCTCTTAAAAGAAATTACCGCCCGGCGCGATATCACGTATTTTTCGCTGACCGATCGAGACGGTCATTCCGTTCAACTGCCATCTATATAAAGCGATTCAAACATCATGGACTTATCTCCCCTTTTCGAACCCAAAACCGTCGCCATCGTCGGCGCCAGCGACGACCACACCCGTTTCGGTGGCGGCATGCTGCTGAAATTTTTACTGAGCCACGGGTATAAAGGCACGGTTCTGGCCATCAACCCGAAGCGCGAAGAAGTTCAAGGCCTGAAAGCCTATCCGTCATTGGAGGCGGCACCCGGTCCCATCGATCTCGCCGTGTTTGCCGTTCCGGCCGGCATCATTATGAAAACAATCGAAAACATCGAACCCGGCCACATCAAAATGGCTTTGATTCTAACCTCCGGCTTCGCCGAGTTAGGCGGCGACGGCGAGAAGCTGCAGGATCATTTAGTCACCATCTGCCGGGAGAAAGGTATCCGCGCGATCGGCCCCAATTCTCTGGGCGTGGTCAATATCGATAACGGGCTCATCACCAATATGAGCCAGTTTTTCGACAAGGAAACATTGGACTCCGGCACGACCGCGCTGATTTCGCAAAGCGGTGCGTTCGGGTCCTCCCTTATTGCCGAATCGGATTTGCACGGCCTGCATTACAATTACTTCGTCAGCTCCGGGAACGAAGCGGATCTCGAGTTTTCCGATTTCGGATCGGGCCTCGTTGATTACGACAATGTCGATGTGTTTTGCGGTTACCTCGAATCCATCCGCAACGGCCAGGGCTTCATCGACTTCGCCGAACGCGCCCAGAAAGCGAAAAAGCCCATCGTCGTTTTGAAAGTCGGTTCATCCGACATCGGTGCGGAAGCGGCCCGCTCGCACACCGGCTCGTTGGTCGGTTCCGATGAAGTCGCCGACAGTATCTTTAAAACCTACAACGTCATCCGCGCCGAAGACGGCCTCGATTTGTTGGAAACGGTTAAAGTCTTAAGCCGCACGCCCACCAGCCGCGGCACGCGCCTTGCGATCCTCTCGCACTCCGGCGGGGCGGGCGTGATGGCGGCCGATGCCGCCGTCGCTGAAGGCATCCCCATTAATCCTCTGCCCGAACATCTCAAACCAAAGTTGGCGGAAGTCCTGCCCGATTACGCCGTACCCGCCAATCCGCTCGACATGACCGGCAGTGCTTCCCTGCAAGGCAAACTCATGGCCGATTGCGTGCGCGTCTTGTTGGAATCGGATGAATACGACGCCGCCATTTTGTGCGTGAACCTCATTTGGCGCGACGGCATGACCCTGATCGACGAGTTGACCAAAGTCGTTAACGAAATCGACAAACCGTTTGTCATGTCGTGGATCGCCCCCAATGCGGAAGCGAACGAGCGGCTCAAAACCGCGCCCTTTGCCGCCATCAACGATCCGGCCCGGGCGGCGCGCGCGATTTGCCGGCGCTTGAACTTCGATCGGCGCTGCCGTGAACAAGCCGGAGCGCCTAAGGCCGAACGACGCATCGATGTGAACGCGCCGATGGACCTCTCGACGGTCGCGGCACAAACGAAAGCCCTCGAAACATATAATATTCGTCTGCCGCAACAAATTCTCGCCACGACATTAGAAGAAGCGGAATCGTTTTTTAACGACTGCGATTCACCGGTCGCGCTGAAAATCGCTTCGCCGGATATCGCGCACCGCACCGAAATCGGCGGCGTCGTGACGAATATCCAAATTGCCGATGCCCTTCATAAAGCCTATGACGGCATTATCGCCAACGCGAAGCACCATCACCCGGATGCGCAAATCGACGGTGTGCTCGTGCAGGAAATGATCACCGGCGGCGTCGAAGCCTTGATCGGCATGAAGCGGGACGCGACGTTCGGTCCGATGATCGCCGTCGGCGCCGGTGGCACATTGGTCGAACTCGTGGGCGACGTGCAGATGGCGCCCGCGCCTCTGAGTGCGGCGCAGGCCGAAACGCTGATCGACAACACGCTGCTTGCAAAACTGCTGGCCGGTTACCGGGGCGGCGCCGTGATGGATAAAGAAGCGCTCATCGACATGATCGTCAACGTCTCCTGGCTCGTGGCCGACCACGATGCCATCACCGAGCTTGATCTCAACCCGGTGATGGTTTTACCCGAAGGGCAAGGCTGCGCCGCCGTCGATTTTAAATTTTCGTTGATGACTTAAAAAATTACTAGCGTTCCTCCCCTTATATCTCTGTGCCATAATGCACCCATGCAAACCTTAGCCATCAATCTCTGCCTCGCACTCGCCGTATTATTCGGAAGTGTGGGCTCCGTTCTGGGTGCGGACTTTCAAAAAGGTTTAGACGCGACAAAAGCAGGCGATTACGAAACCGCCGTTAAAGAATTCACCGCCCTGGCTAAAGACGGCAATGCATCCGCTCAATATAATCTGGGTCAGTTCTACCGGCGCGGCTTGGGCATTACGAAAGATTATGGCGAAGCGGCAATGTGGTACCTCCGCGCCGCGGAACAAGGACACAACAAAGCACAATACAACCTCGGCAAGATGTACCGCAGGGGTCACGGCGTATCGCAGGACGATGCGGAAGCGGTGAAGTGGTACCGGCGTTCGGCGAAAAAAGGGAATGCCTTTGCTCAAAACAGCCTCGGCGTTATGTACGCCAAAGGCCTCGGCGTTCCGCAAAGTTTCGCCCAATCCGTCAAATGGTACCAGCGCGCGGCAAACCAGGGAAATTTCCGGGCACAATATAATTTAGCCGTTAAATACCATATGGGACGCGGCATAGAGAAAAACATGCATGAGGCGATCAAGTGGTATCGCGAGTCCGCCAATCAGGGACACATGAAGGCTCAAAACAATCTCGGCTGGTTGTATTATCTGGGCCAGGGCGTCGAGCGAAATTATGTCCACGCCTATAAATGGGGAAGCATCAGCGCGGCAAGGGGACACCCCAAGGCACGCCGGCTAAAAACCCGCGTGGAAAAACAATTATCGTCGGAACAACTTGAAGAAGCACGGCAACTTGTTCGCGATTTCGTACCGAAGAAAC
This sequence comes from uncultured Rhodospirillales bacterium, assembly GCA_938045325.1. GTDB lineage: Bacteria > Pseudomonadota > Alphaproteobacteria > Rhodospirillales > CALINB01 > CALINB01. The sequence goes on from CALINB010000263.1 coordinate 9,377, forward strand.
GCAAGCCGCAATTCGCGCTGGGCAAAAGTCCATCCGATGCCTCAGCGCGCAAAGACCGCATCAAGGCCCTTCTTGAAAAATTGGGGTCCGATAAACTGCTTTCGGTTTCTTCGGGCAGCGGGTTCGCCATTTCACCGGATGGGCATGTCGTCACCAATTACCATGTCGTAAACGGCTGCCAAAACGTCAAAATTCACCACGAGGGAAACGTCATACCGACAACGGTCGTGACATCCGATTCCAAAAGCGACCTGGCTCTTCTTAAAGGGGATTTTAAACCGAAAACACATCTATCCGTCAGCAAGGAAAACCCGCAACTCATGCAGGAAATTTATGTTGCCGGATACCCTTTTGGACAACGCGTCAGCTCTTCCGTCAAAGTCACGAAAGGAATCGTGAGTTCTCTGACGGGTTTTAAAAACAATACGGCGAATATTCAGATCGATGCGGCTCTCAATACGGGCAACAGCGGTGGCCCCATCATCGGGACAAACGGCAATGTTGTCGGCGTCGCCGTTGCCAAGCTCTCTGCGACAAATAAAAAAAACAAATACACTTCTTTACCGGAGGGAATGAACTTCGGCATCAAGGCCAGCATGGTCCGCAGTTTTCTTGAAAGTAACAACATCCGGTTATCAGAGCCGAACGCATACCCCATTCCAACGACGAAGCTCGGCAAACTTATTTCCAATTCGACATATTATTTGTCATGCTGGATGACGCTGGCTCAACTCGTAAAAATGAAAACGAAAAAGAAGGTATTTAAGTCGGTGAAATAACGCCGCGAACTTTGGGAGCGGCTTTCAATCCACTGCAAACAATCTGAGGAAATGCCGATGACCGCCGCGACACGGCGCAAGCACTTAAAATCGCTGATCGACAGCGGGCAAACGCTGATCGTGCCGGGCGCGTTCGATTGCGTGAGCGCAAAACTCATCGAACAGGCGAACTTCCCGGCCGTTTACACCGGCAGCTTCGCGACCGCGGCGAGCCGTCTCGGTCAGCCGGACACCGGCATCGCCACCCTCGAAGACCTGGCCGGCCACGCGCAAAACATTACAGAGGCGGTATCGGTACCGGTCATCGCCGATGCCGAAGGCGGCCTTAACAAGGCACCGAATGTGTGGCGCACGATTGAGGCGTTCGAGCGCGCCGGCGTCGCCGCCATTCACATCGAGGATCATATCGCCGGCAAGCACACGAATTTTCCGCGCCAGCTTCGTTCGATCAAGGATATGGCCAACATCATCAAGGCGGCCGTGGATGCACGGACCGATCCGAATTTTCTCATCATCGCGCGCACCGATATCGCTTGGGTCAATGACGACCCGGCTTTAGCAGTCGAGCGGCTGAATGCGTATACCCTCGCCGGCGCCGATTTGGTCTTCCCGGCCGGCTTGGCGCCGAAGCGAATTAAGGCCGTGCGCGATCAAATCAAGGGACGGGTCGTGATGACGAATTGGCAAGATGCGTCGGTGAAAGACGAAGAAGACGCCGGCATTTCCATCGTCATTTATTATGGGTTTTGTTTATATGCCGCCTACCACGGCATTGAAAAAGCGCTTGGCGCATTCAACAAAAACGGCAATTGGAACAAAATCAGCGAGATCACGAAAAGCATCGAGCCGTTCGACAAACTGATTAGCGCCGAAGACTTCGAGGCACGCGCCAAAAAATTCGGTCTCGATTGATCCCGGTTAAAATCCCCGCGTGAAGCCGAGGGCCGAAGGGGGTGAGCCCGAAAAATTATCGAGCCGCAGCTTGAACGGCTTACCGAGCCACACTGCGTAGTCCGTGTGCTCGATGACTGGATCACCGTTTTCCAACACTGGATGAACGAGGATGTCGAGGCCTTTTCGGTTCATCGACAGCCAGGGGACGAGTGCGCCGTACTGGGATGCCTTAAACCAAATAAAAAAGTGCGGCCGGGGATGCGGCCCGCCGGGCTTATCGTTCCATCGGCTGAGTTTGAAATTCCGCGACCGGTCCGTGATTTTGAATTTTTTTACCGCTTCGCTACGCAGCCGGGACGCTTGACGCTTCGTCTTTGGATTATAGTAAACATGGGCATGATAAATGTTGGCGGTTTTCTGTTTTTTGCGTGCCGTTTTACCTGTCATGGGATTACTGCCTCCCTGATTTAAAACAACCAAGTGTTAAGCCAAACCAATTGTTAAGATAGCACCGTTAGGATGAACGCGTAAGCGCTGATACAACCGAAGAGGAATTAAGGTGACGCAACCGGTTTCCGGCGGTCTTTTTTTGCAATCGGGCACCTCTTATCAAGAGCTCGACGAGGAAAGCTATGTTCACGTAATCTCCCAAGACATGGCCGACGCCCTGAGCGGCTTGGCGGTGCCGTGCCGGACCGTGAATTTGCTTAATAAAGAAGACGTTGAAATCATCGCCGGGGCGATCGTCAACACGCCGGCGTTTTTATTAACGTTGAACTTTATGCCGCTCGGTTTCGAACTCAGCGGCAAGTATTACGTTGATTTATTAAATTGCAAAGTATTTTGCCTTTGCCTCGACAGCCCGATCCGTCTCACCGGTTTGTTTGAAGACGGTCTGTTTGAACGGATTGGTGAATTTTATTTCGGTGTGCTCGAAAATTCCCACCGTGAAATTTTACAATCCTACGGAATCGAACAGGATAAAATATTCACCTTCCCGCATGCCGGCCCGCCAGCGGACGAAACCGCACCGCGGTTCCGCGACCGTCCGATCAATGTCATGTTCTCAGGCGGCATCGGTACGGATGAACCGGCCGTAAACATATTTGCCAAACTGGGCATCGGTGATCCGGCGCTGCAATCCGCGTTGGAGGAAGCCTGCGAAAACGTTCTCGGCGGTCAGGGCGACATTGTGCACTGTGTCGATCAAATATTACCGGCACACGGTATCGAACCGGCCGCCCTTAATGCCATGGCCAATCGTGCCACTGTGCTTGAAACGCTCGACGGCTGGACCCGGACCCGACGGCGCCACCGTCTGTTCGCGACATTAAAAGACATCAAGATCGATTTTTACGGCGTGTTCGATGACGCGTTTAAAGCCGCCCATCCGAACAGCACCTTTCACGATCCGGTCTCCTACCGCCGGGTGATCGAGATTTCAAAAACCGCCAAGATTACCGTCAACGACACGATCAACCTGATGGACAGCGCCTTGTTCCGTTATTACTACGCGCTCGCCGACGGCTGCCTGATGGCGAGCGAAACCAATCCGTTCATTGCCCGGGAATTCAAGGACGGCGAACACATTATTCATTTAAACAATGCCGATCCGGGGAACGGCGATAAAATCAACAGCTATTTGGCCGAACCGGATAAAAGCGAATCCATGATCGCGGCGGCGCAAGCGCATTACACCGCGCATCACACCTGGGCGGCACGCATGCAACCACTCATTGCCTGTCTGCAAACTTAAACGGAATTGACCTCAGGCGACGTCGAGGACCGTTTTGATGGGACCCTCGGCACGTTGGTGGATAAACTGATCCACATAGTCGTTCCCTGAGTGATCCGCAGCTGATGTCGGACCGATCCAGACCATGCGCCCTTCATGCATCATGGCGATGCGGTCCGAAACCTGTTTCGCGCCGACCATATCGCTGTTGATCGTCACTGCCGTCGCGCCCAACTCGCGCACGTTTTTCATGACCAGTTCGTTGATCACGTTGCTCATGATCGGATCGAGCCCGGCGGTCGGCTCATCGAGAAACACGATTTCCGGATCGGTCGCAATGGCGCGCGCGATGCCGACACGCTTTTGCATGCCGCCGGAAAGTTCAAAGGGCAGCAGATCGGCATCCGTTTCGGCCAAACCGACCGCGACTATTTTCGCCACCGCCCGCTCGCGCGCTTCATTGCGGCTCATCGATTTGTCCTGCAATAACCGGAACGCGACGTTCTCCCAAACCTTCAAGCTGTCGAACAACGCCGAGCGCTGAAACAGCACCCCGAACCGGTGCAGCATTTGCATCTGCTCGTTGTCGTTATAACCGGTGGTTTCAACACCATCGATTTTGATGCTGCCCGTATCGGGATGGATCAAACCCATGATCGTTTTCAGCAACAATGTTTTGCCGCTCGCCGACGGGCCGATCAAGGCAAGTGATTCACCCCGGTAAATGTCCAGCGAAACGGATTTCAATGCGTGGTTCTCGCCGAACCGTTTATCGACGTCGGTGAGTTGGATGAGTGAGTCGGTTGAAGCAGATGGCGGCACGGTGATGCGGTCCATTTGTCAGACGAAGCTGCGACTGTTCTTATCGAACAGTGGAATGGCGCGCCCGGGAAGACTCGAACTCCCAACCTCCTGATCCGTAGTCAGACGCTCTATCCAATTGAGCTACGGGCGCTGAAGAAACCACATCTCTTTAGCGGAAAAAGACCCCGCCGGAAATCTTCTCTTTCACGAAATCGTTTCCTCAAAGAGGCGGGACATTACGCCATCCCGCCGGGCCATGACAAGGCCCTCGCCCCCATCAGCACCCACTCTCGGTATTCAGTCAATATCCCATCGGCGACCTAAACACGGCTTACGCCCGTCCATCGGGGCCTCAAAGTGCCGCCCAAGCTGCTAGCGGGACCAAAAGCGCCTAAAAAATCCTAGAATCTTGGGTATTTTGCGTTAATTGGGAAATTAGTCCTTGTTGGCTCCGGGGCCTTCGCGTACAATTTGTTTTTGCAGAATAGGCAGAATTTTTCTGTGCTCTAAAGGACTTAACATGGTAATAGTGGGCCACAATTTGAACGAGCGCGATCTTCTTGGGGCCCATTGTAAGAATAAATAGACATGGCAATATCGAATTACCGTTTCCTCGTGATAGGCATGGCCTTCGCGGTCGCATCATGCGGGTTTGCTGAGGAGTCCCTGTGGCCGTCGTTAACCGGCGAAGATCCTAGCGGACAACAAGCGAAAAGTGCGCCAGCAAAAGCACCGGCTAAACCGGCGGCGACATCAACGGCACAAGCCAGTGCACAAGCCGGCAGCCCGAGCGCCAATGCGGGACCCGGCACGAAACAACCGCCGCTCGGCAATAGCAATTTCCAACCGTCCGGAGTCACGCCCGGCCAACCGACCGGTACGGTCGTCGGTAAAAAAATCATCGAACTTCGTGAAGAGTTAAAACGCCTGCAAACGGCGGTATCGAAACAGAACATGCAATTGCAGCGCGCCCGCGCCAAGGTCGTGCAGGGCTCGCGCCGCTATCACGCATCCGTCGCTTCGATCAATTCGCGTTTGCAAATCGGCACCACGCCGGGCAACCCGATCCTGGTCCGCCAATACAACAGCGCGCAAGCCGACCTGGACCGCCTGAGCGGCGATCTTGCGCAAATGAATGCGCTGTCAACGGCGATTGCCAACGACTCCACCATGTCCTCGTTCCTGTCTGAATCAGTGAAGGCCACCTTCACCATTTCCGGCGCTGTTGACGAAGATCACCGTCAACTGGCGATCCTCGAAGACGAAGTCAACCGGACAGTTATTCTGATCGAACGCCTGCATAAAGAGGTCGTCGAAGACGTTCGCCGCCAATCCAATTATGTCGCGACTGAACGCAGCAACCTGAACCTGCTCGCTTCGGGTATTCGCAGCGGTGAAATTTACGGTGCCAGCCTGGCCAACCAGGCGATGGTCGCCTCCGCCGGCGGTGCCGGTGGCCTGCGCGCCATTCCGCCGCGCCCCATGAGCACAGCCGGCCGCCGCCCCTTGGTGGTGATCCGGTTTGACCGGCCTAACGTGCCTTATCAGCAAGCGCTTTACACGGCTGTCAGCCGTGTCCTTGAACGGCGCCCCAACGCCACCTTCGATCTCGTGGCCGTCGCACCGAGCCTGGGCGGCAAAGCCCGCGCCGCGCTGAACAAGACCAAATCGCGCCGGTATGCCGAAAGCGTCATGCGCTCGCTTGTCGAGATGGGCATGCCGCCGAGCCGTATCGCCATGTCGACCAAAGTTAACGGCGGCGCGCGCTCGAACGAAGTGCACCTCTACCTGCGCTAACCCGCGTCTTTTCAATTATTCTGTAAAAACAGCTACGGTTTCATGCCGCGCGCTTGATTTTTCGCACCCGGCAAGCGCATCCTCACGCCATGACCGATAAAACCGTACGCACGCTTTCGTGGGAAGCCGTCCATCACGATCTTCAACGCTTGGCGGACCGGCTCCAGGATCAAGGTCCCTGGCAAGGTATCGTTGCGGTGACCCGGGGCGGATTGGTTCCCGCCGCCATCCTCGCGCGCGCACTCGATATCCGGCTGATTGATACCGTGTGCATCACGAGCTACCGGGGCCAAGAACAGGGCCCGGTCGAGATTCTCAAGGAGCCGGAACGCGCCCGGCAAAACAAAGGAGCCGATTGGCTGCTCGTCGATGATATCGTCGATACAGGGGCCACCGTCAGGGCGATCCGCCATTTGTTGCCGCACGCGTTTTTCGTCACTTTATATGCCAAGGCGGAGACGAAGCATCTGATCGATGCTTTCCGCCATGAAGTCGATGCTCATATTTGGATTGAATTTCCTTGGGAAAACTAAAGGAAAATCCCACATGACAGTCATGACCCGTTTTATCGTTTTCGCCGCACTGATACTGGGCTTGGGCGCACCGGCCAAAGCCTTGCCGCTCGAACGCATCAAATTGCCGCCGGGATTTTCCATTGAACTTTATGCCCGCATCGACGGCGCGCGCTCGATGGCCGTCGTGCCATCCTTGAACACCGTGTTCGTCGGCACCCGGGGCTCCAGCGTTTACGCCGTGATCGATGCCAATAATGATCGCAAAGCGGATGGCGCGGTCAAAGTGTTATCTGGACTCAAGGTGCCGAACGGCATCGTTTGGAAAGACGGATACCTTTATGTCGCCGAACAGCATCGCATCGTGCGCTTTCGCGCCACCGACCTCGCGACGCTGAAAACCGCCAAAGCCGAAGTGATGTATGACAACTTGCCGGACGATGCCTGGCACGGCTGGCGCTATACCGATATCGGTCCCGATGGGCTGCTGTATGTTTCCGTCGGCGCGCCGTGCAATATCTGCAGTCTCAACGGCTGGGAAGGCACCATCATCAGGCTGCCCATCACAGGCGGTAAACCGGAAATCTTCGCCGCCGGCGTGCGCAATTCCGTCGGTTTCGATTTTCAGCCCGCCACCGGTGACATGTATTTTACCGACAACGGCGCCGATAACATGGGCGATGACAGCCCGCCGGATGAACTGAACCACGCGCCCCGAATCGGTGACTGGTACGGCTATCCGTATTTCGGCGGCGGGCGCGACCGCACACCGCAATTTCAAGGCCGGCCTTTACCCCACAAACCGATCTTTCCGGTTATCAATTTCAACGCTCATGTCGCCTCGCTGGGTATCCGGTTTTACCGGGGCTCAATGTTCCCGAAGGAATATCGCGGCGATGCCTTTGTCGTGCAGCGCGGCTCCTGGAACCGGAGCGTGCCGGACGGATACCGGTTGATGCGCATTCATTTTGATAAAACGACTCATAAAGCGGTGCGCAAGGAAATATTCGCGCAAGGCTGGCTCAATCCAGGGGGCGATTTTTGGGGGCGTATCGTCGATGTCAACGAACTCGGCGATGGATCGTTGCTGGTGACCGACAACCATGCCGATGCGATCTACCGGATCACTTATAAAAAACCTTAATCTAAGCGCCCTTGAATTTTAATTTTGCCGGTGAGACCAGCACACCGAACTGTTCACACCAAATCACCACGCTGGGGTATTTTTTCATATCCGTGCCCGCGGGGATCGAAAAGTTTTGACTGCCTTTAAAGGCGCGCACGCGGCCCAAGTCGACGAACATGGTTTTGGCCACGTCGGTTTTCGGTGTCACGTTCTCGACCGGTACCAGGTACACATGAAATTTAGGGCCCGGGCCGACTTCGAAATCCGCGCCCAGATGCAATGTTTTTTCATAGACCGTGACCGAACCTTTACCGTAATGGATCGGATCGCCGGGATCGGCATGTATAAACGTGCCGGTGGCGACGATTTTTTGCGATCCCGCCTCAGGCGCTTTTTCGGCGGCCTTGATGTCGGCGAGAAAAATATAAGGGTATACAAAAATAGCGACGGCAAACCCGGCAACGCCGCCGAGAATACCGCCGAGCAAAAACCCGATAATACCGTTCTTCATGGTTCACTCCCTGCCGTATGAGATCGTGTTCTCTTTATATTAGGCCATAAGCCGCCAGCAACACCACGGCATAACGCGCGCCCTTGCCAAGGCCCACCAACAGGAGAAACATGCCGATGCGCACCCGTAAAATGCCGGCGGCAAACGTGATCGGATCGCCGATGACCGGCAGCCAGGCAAACAAAAGCGACCATTGACCGTAACGGGCAAACCACCGCTGCGCTTTTTCGAGCTGTATGGGGTTGAAAGGAAACCAGCGGCGATCCTGCCAATTCAAGCAATACCGCCCCAGCAGCCAATTCACGAAACCGCCGAGCGTGTTGCCGGCTGTCGCAAACGCCCACAGCAGCCAGGGATGATGCTGATCGGTGGCATAAAGCACCGCCAACACGGCTTCGGAGGAAAACGGCAACAGGGTCGCGGCCAGAAACGCGCTGAGGAATAATCCGAAGTACGCTTCCATGTTGAACGATTTAAATCGGGTCTGCGATGGGCACGTTATCGATTAGCCGGGCCTTGCCGAGCTTGGCGGCGGCCAGCACACGCCCCGTTTTTCGGGGATCAACAAGCGGCTCAAGCGTGTGCGCATCGCGCGCGGATACATAGTCAACAGACTCAAAACCGGCGGCGATTAACGTTTCGCTTCCCCACACTTCGGCGTTGGAAACGTTTTCACCGTGTTTGATTTTTTCCGCGACATCCGTAATCGTTTTATATAGCGCCGGGGCGGTTCCGCGCTCTTGCGGCGTGAGGTATTGATTGCGCGACGATAACGCGAGTCCGTCGTTTTCGCGTACGGTTGCAACACCGCTGATTTCGACCGGAATATTGAGATCCGTGACCAGCCGATTGATAACCTGCAATTGCTGATAATCCTTTTCGCCGAAAAAAGCCTGATCGGCACCGGCCTGCAGCAACAGCTTCGTGACCACCGTCGCAACGCCGGTGAAAAAACCAGGGCGGTATTCCCCTTCGAGAATACCGCCGATGTTCGCAACCGAAACCGATGTCGAGAAACCATCTGGATACATTTCCCCGGTCGGCGGCACGAACAGTAAATGGGTTCCTTCATCGGTGAACAGCTTCACGTCACGTTCTTCATCGCGCGGATAACTTTCGAAATCCTCACTCGGCCCGAATTGCTTGGGGTTCACGAACAGGGTCGCGACGGTTTTATCCGTTTGTTTTCGTGAGGCCTGAACCAATGCTAAATGGCCGGCATGCAAACCGCCCATGGTCGGCACCAAGCCGACCCGGTGCCCGTCGTGTTGCCATGCGCGGACACGCGCGCGCAATGCCTCGATGGTACGGACAATTTCAAAGGAATCGGCCACGAATGATTATTTCCGTTTTGATTTCGGCGGCGGTTTCATGCCGAAGCAATGTTCGGGGCCGGGGAATTTTCGCGCGCGGACGTCTTTTGCATACTGCTTGGCTGCACTGGCAATACCGTCGCCGAGTTCGGAATACCGCTTCACGAATTTCGGGGTAAACTCTTTAAACAACCCGACCAGATCTTCGGTGACCAGCACTTGACCGTCGCACGCGGGCGAGGCGCCAATACCGATGGTCGGCACGGCGACCGTTTTCGTCACCTTCCGGGCCACAGCCTCAACGGTGCCTTCGATGACAATCGCAAATGCACCGGCATCGGCGATGGCTTTTGCATCGTTCATAATCCGTTTGGCTTCCGTCTCGGTTTTGCCTTGGGCGCGAAAGCCGTATTGATTGACCGATTGCGGCATGAGACCGATATGGCCCAACACCGGCACGCCGCGTTGCGACAAAAATTTGACGGTTTCGGCCATTTCGACACCGCCTTCGAGTTTGACCGCATCACAGCCGGTTTCCACCATGACCCGGGCCGCGTTGCGAAAGGCGGCTTCCGGTGACTCCTGGTAGGTGCCGAACGGCATGTCGACGACGACGCAGGCTTTTTTCGAACCCCGCATCACGGCCTGACCGTGCGCAATCATCATATCGAGGGTTACACCGAGGGTACTATCGAGCCCGTAAAGCACCATGCCGAGAGAATCGCCGACCAACAAGAGGTCGACATGATCATCGAGCAGCACCGCCGTTAAACTGGTGTAAGCAGTCAGGCACACCAGCGGCTCGCCATTTTTGCGGGCGCGGATATCGCTCACGGTAATCGGCTTCACGGTTTGTTCGACGCTCACGGGCTTTCTCCTGAAATCGGCGTCAGGGTAACCGCCCGCCCGGCGCTTGCAAGCGTTTTATCGGCAAGCCCGCTTGGCCTCGAAAAATCGGCAGGAAATAACCGTTTCACCGGCGGTTCCTGCCTGATCCCAGGCGCGGTCAGGACGGCGGATCGTCGTCCCGGTAGGGGTTTTCGATATCTTTTCTGTAGCGGTTACGATTGCGCGGATGAAACGCCCAAAACAAGACGCCGGCAAACAAGATAATCATCCAGATGACGCCGCCGATACCGATCGATGAGCCAGACTCGGATAACACTGCCCTGATGCCCCTTTTCAATACGGCGCCGATTATACCACCCTGCGCCGGCAAGCCATAATTTTACCCCAATTCAACGCTATACGCCCCGTCACTGCGGGCATTACAATGCCAACAAACGAATCCACAACGCAGCAAAGCCGCGTTAGCATGGGCCGTCAAATCGAACAGGACAGAAATAAACGAAAGCGATCTTAACCCGATGACTATTTCTCACAACCACCGCCGTCTCTTCCGCCGTATCGGACTGATTGCCTGTATTCCGGTCGCGTTATTGATAGCGGCCTGTGAAACGGCTGACACGGACGGCCCCGCATCGACACCCGGTGATGGTGTGACAAGTTCACCGGCCGAAACAACAAACCCCGATAACTCTAATGCTACCCCCAAGGCCGCACCGGACGAACCCATTCCTGAATCCGTCGTGCCGGACATTCCCCCGGCCAAGGCACCGGCAAAAAGTAAACGCCATATGGTATCCGCCGCCCATCCGCTCGCCGCAAAAGTCGGCCGCGATATTCTGCGCAAAGGCGGTAGTGCCGTCGATGCGGCGATTGCCATTCAGATGATGCTGACATTGGTCGAACCACAATCGTCAGGCATCGGCGGCGGCGGTTTCATGATCAGCTTTCATGCCAAGACCGGTGACATCGTGACCTACGACGGCCGTGAAACGGCACCGGCCAGCGCGCACCCTTATATGTTTCTCGACGGCACCGGCAAAGCGAAGCCCTATCGGGATGCAACCGTCGGCGGTATTCCCGTCGGTGTGCCCGGGCTGGTGCATATGCTGGAACAAGCCCACAAAAAATACGGGCGCCTGCCGTGGCGTTCATTATTCAAACCCGCCATCGAACAGGCCCGTAAAGGGTACCCCGTTTCAGAACGGCTGAACAAAATGGTCGCGCGGGACTTCCGCCTAAAAACTTTTCATGCGGCGTTCGATTATTTTTACACCAGCAGCGGCACGCCGAAACCCGTCGGAACCATGCTTGTCAATAAACCGTTAGCAGACGTCCTTGAGGCCATCGCCAAGCAAGGATCGAAAGCGCTGTACACGGGCCCCATCGCGCAAGATATCGTCGATACGGTGAACAACGCCTATCGCAACCCGGGCCGGATGAAATTATCGGATTTGGCAAAATACAAATCCATCAAGCGTGAACCGGTTTGCCTGGCTTATCGCGTAAACTTTATCTGCGGTATGGGCCCACCCAGCTCGGGCGGCATAACGTTGCTGCAAATTCTCGGCATTTTGCAAAATTTCGATATGGCAAACATGGCACCGGCGTCTTCGCAAGCGGTGCATGTGATTGCCGAAGCAACCCGGCTTGCGTATGCGGACCGCAATACGTTTATTGCCGATCCCGCGTTTATTCCCGTTCCCATCGCCGGCATGCTCGATCCGGGATATTTGAAACTTCGCGCCCAAGACATCAAACAATATGAATCGCTGGAAAAACCGTTGCCGGGAATGCCTGGCATTACAACCGGCAAGGCTTTACAGCCGGACCCGGCACCCCATGGCGTATCAACCACCCATTTCAGCGTCATCGATCAGGACGGTAACGCGGTCGCCGTGACATCGAGCCTGCAAAACCCGTTCGGATCGCGCCTCATGGTCCGGGGGTTTTTACTGAACAGTCAATTAACCGACTTTTCATTTATTCCCAACAAAGACCGCGCGCCGCTGCCGAACCGGGCCGCCCCCCATAAACGGCCGCTCAGTTCCATGGCACCGACACTGGTGTTCGACGGCCAAGGGCAAGTCGTGATGGCCGTCGGATCGCCTGGCGGTTCCCGGATTATCGGGTATGTCGCGAAGACCCTTATCGCCACGTTAGATTGGAAAATGGATATTCAAGCGGCCATTTCATTGCCGAATTTCACAAACCGGCTGCGCGGCACCGAACTCGAACGCGGCTCGGCCCTTTCGGCGATTGCGCCGGCTCTCAAAGAACTCGGCCATAACGTTAGGATGCGCCGCATGACAAGTGGCCTGCATGGCATATTGCGCACGAAGGACGGCTTTACCGGCGGCGCCGATCCGCGTCGCGAAGGCGTCTCCCTCGGTGATTAATGAAGTGATTTAAAGCCGGCTTTTAGGCTTTTTGCTTCTTCGGAAAATTCAAACTGAACATGGTGCCGTTTTTATCGGACCGCACGAGAGCAACATCGCCACCGTGGGCGCGCAGGATATCGCGGACGATCACCAGGCCCAATCCGGTTCCACCCTTTCGTACCGATCCCGCGAACGGCTGAAACAGGCGCTCCTTAGCTTGTTCGGGCAACCCGGGCCCGTTATCCGCGATCTCGATCGAGATTTTTTCCGGCGATGAATGGGCATACACGCGAACCCAGCCCGCACCGGCGAGCCGCGCATTATGGCCGAGATTTTGTATCGCCCGGAACAGCTGACGGCGGTCGGCTTCGATCTCGACAGTGTCGCCGACCTCGTTGCGCCACTCGAAATGATCTTGAATATCGGTTTCGTCTCCACCCATACCATTTGCGGCCGGTGAGTCCGGATTGCTGAGCAATAATCCGACCTCATCGACTAAAGACGCCAAAGGGAAATTTTCGCGTTGCAGCTTCGGAATACCGTCGGCAACATAATTCAATGTATCACTGCATAAATGGACGGCCCGGTCGATTGCCGTAAAAAGACGAGGCATGACCCGTTTGACTTCCGGATCATCAATATTAGCTAAACTG
>CALINB010000264.1 GCA_938045325.1 uncultured Rhodospirillales bacterium
CCGCAAAGAGCTTGAAGATGAAAGCACGTTTTTCGGTGCCATGGATGGCGCCGCCAAATTTGTCCGCGGCGACGTCATTGCAGGCCTGCTCATTACGTTTATCAACGTTATTGGCGGGATGATCATCGGCATCGCACAAAACGATATGTCCTTTGCTCAAGCCGCCGATACCTTTACCCGCTTGACCGTCGGGGATGGATTGGTCACGCAAATTCCGGCGCTTATCGTTTCAACATCAGCCGGTTTAGTCGTGACAAAAGCCGGTATTGCCGGCGCGACCGACCAGGCCTTGATCAAACAGCTCGCCAGCAAACCGCGTGCCATGGCGATGAGTTCGTTTCTATTGTTATTCATGGGCCTGCTGCCCGGCATGCCCTTCTTGCCTTTCGCCCTGCTCGGCTTCGGCTCCGGCTTTATCGCGCTTTCTCTTTACCGGCTCGGTGCCAAGAAACGCGAAGAGGATCGAATACGCGAAGAAGCCGAAGCGGCCGAAACGCCGGCCGCGGAAGAGCCCATCTCGACGGCCTTGCGGATTGATTACCTGCGCCTCGAACTTGGCTATGGCCTTTTAACGCTGATCAACAGCCCCCGCGACGGACAGCGCCTGACGGAACAAATCAAAGCCTTGCGGCGTCAACTCGCGACGGACATGGGCTTCGTCATGCCGAGTGTGCGCATCCAGGACAATATGCAGCTGCCGGCCAATAATTATGTCATCCGGGTCAAAGAAATCGAAGCCGGCCGTGGCGATCTGCGCCCGACCATGCTGCTGGTCATGGATCCGCGCGGCGAAGATATTTCTCTGCCCGGTGAAACGACAACCGAACCGACGTTTGGCTTGCCAGCCATGTGGATCGAAGAAAATAACCGTGAAGAAGCCATGTTCCGGGGCTATACAGTCGTTGATCCGGCCACGGTCATCACGACGCACTTAACCGAACTGATCCGAGACAATATGTCCGAGCTCCTGACCTATGCCGAAACACAAAAGTTGATGGATGAGCTCGATAAAGAACACCAAAAATTGATTACAGAGTTGGTGCCTAATCAAATCTCTGTCGGCGGTATTCAGCGTTGCCTGCAAAACCTGCTTGCCGAGCGGGTCTCCATCCGCGATCTCGCAACTATTCTCGAAGCGATCTCGGAAGCCTGCGGACACACCCGTAGCGTCGTCATGATCACCGAGCACGTTCGCGCCCGGTTGGCCAGACAAATCAGCGACATGAACACAAACGACCAAAGCTTTATTCCGCTCGTGACATTATCGCCTCAGTGGGAACAGGCATTTGCCGAATCATTGACTGGTGATGGCGACGAGCGCCAACTGTCGATGCCCCCGAGCCGCCTGCAAGAGTTTATCACTGCCCTACGTAACACCTTCGAACGCCAGGCCATGATGGGCGAAACACCGGTCTTACTGACCAGCCCGGGGATTCGGCCTTATGTGCGTTCGATTGTCGAGCGATTCCGACCCATGACCATGGTGATGTCTCAAAATGAAGTCCACCCAAAGGCCCGGATTAAAACCGTCGGGCAGGTTTAAGCCCGTCAAACGCCGGCAAATTCAAGACAGGCCGGGAAAAGACCGATAAAATACTAACGATCAGCAGGGAACGCTTGATGACTTCAGAACCGACACCGACTCCAACTAGCGCTGTCCAGCCCCGGGGCCGGAACGTCATGGCGGTCGCCTCCGGCAAAGGCGGTGTCGGCAAAACGTGGTTTGCCATTACCCTGTCGCACGCCATTGCGAAGTCCGGCACCCGCACACTGTTATTCGACGGCGACCTTGGCCTCGCGAACCTCGACATTCAACTCGGCCTGATGCCGAAAAACGATCTCGGCGGTGTCATTTCCGGGCGCATGACCTTAAACCAAGCAATTATCCCCTATGCGGAAGGCGGGTTCGATATCATTGCCGGGCGGTCCGGGTCCGGCGGCCTCGCCAACGTGCCGGCGAGTCGGCTGCAAATACTTAGTGACGATTTAACAGTCCTTGCGCCGAATTACGACAAGGTCATTCTCGATCTCGGTGCCGGTGTCGAGAAAACCGTTAGGGCGCTGGCCCACAATGCCAGCACATGTCTGGTCGTGGCGACCGATGAGCCGACGTCCCTTACGGATGCCTATGCTTTTATTAAAGTAACTCATACGGAATCGCCAGCAACGGATATTAAAATTGTAATCAACATGGCCAACTCGACCCGCGAAGGCGAACGGACCTACAATACGCTGTTGAAAGCCTGCGAAGGATTTTTAAAAATTTCCCCGCCGTTATTGGGCGTGATCAGACGCGATTCAAAAGTCCGGGAAGCTATTCGCGGGCAAACATCAATTTTAACGCGGTTTCCAAATGCCGAAGCCGCGAGTGATGTGGAAACGATTGCCGCGAAACTTTTAAAGTAAGCCATTTGGAATAAATTATGGCAAATATTGTTCCGCCCATTCCGCCTTCGATGGCCGGATCAACGGCTGCATCTACTGCCGGGCCATCGGCTGCACCGGCTTTAACACTCGCCAACCCGCCGCAAGGTTTAACACAAGTCGCACCCGGCACCGCCATTCAGGGAACCGTCGTTGCATCGGAAACCCCTGGCACGCTCGCCATTCAGACACCGGTTGGCACATTAAATGTTCCCAGCACGCTCACCCTACCGAACAATGCCGTTCTGTCATTGCTTTTGCAGTCCCTGACACCACAGGCGCGCTTATTGATCACGGCTATTAATGGCCAACCACCGGGGCAAATCTTGCAATCGCAGCCTGGCAACACGCCGACAGCGAGCACACCGGGTGCACCGGGGGGGACAGCGGCGGCATTACCTGCGGTATCGGTTTCTGTCGGCGCCGCGCCCGTCATTACCGCTATTGTCTTGCCCCAATCTTCATCTCACGGACAGCCCGGCGCCACCCTACAAACAAACACACCGAACACGGCGCAAAGTCCCGCGGCAGCAACAGTGCAAGGAGCAGGCGGCACAACGACGGCGATCGGCGCGCTGGCACAATTGGCAAAATCGGCGACCGGAAAGATTGGTTTATCGAATACAACTGGGGGATCAACCACCACACCATCTGGGGCACCCCCATCCGCGCCGTCCTCAAGCGCCGCCGGCCAAGCACCAAATCTATTGTCGTCCCCTTATCAAGCCGGCACCCAAATACCGGTACGCGTCACCAACGTTCAACCGCCGACACCCGGAATGGCACCGGCATTACCTTCGTTATCACCGGCTCCACTTTCGGTCGGGCAAATCATCACAGGTGTTCTCACCGGCACAACACCGGCGGGACTGGCGACCGTGCAAACACCGGCGGGACAATTGTCACTCCCCATCGAGGCGGCACCGCAAGGCTCAATCATCACTCTTGAAATTACCGGTCGGCCATTAGTGCCCGCGCCGCTGAACACAACGCCTACAAGCGCACTCGATTTTTCGACCCTCTCGCGCGAATGGCCTGCCCTAAAAGAAGCATTACAAGCTTTACAAGAAAGCAACCCCGGTATCGCCCAGCAGCTAATCAATATGATAATCCCGCGTTTGGATATGCAGCTTGCATCAAACTTGCTGCTGTTTCTTATTGGCTTGCGTGGCGGTGATATTCGCGGCTGGCTCGGCGAAGAACCGATGCGCGCGCTTGAGGACGCACGCCCGGAACTCGCCCGCCAATTACGGGCCGAGTTCGGACAACTGGCGCGGTTGGCCGATGATCCGGGCACCGGTGATTGGCGGCACATGCTGATCCCGTTGAACACTGGTGATGCCATCGAACAAATCCATATGTTCATGCGGCAACGAAAACAGGAGCAAGAAGGCGGAGGCAATACCGAAACCCGGTTTGTTATCGATGTCGGCCTTTCCAGGCTTGGACGCATCCAGCTTGATGGGTTGATCGGCGAACAAAACAAACGTCTTGATTTGATAATTCGTTCGCAAAACCCGCTGCCAAATCAAATGCAAAACGATATTCGTACTATTTACGTGAACACCGGTGGAATCACCGGCTTAACAGGCGGGCTGAGCTTTCAGGCGGCACCGCCGAATTTTGTCGAAATCGACGCGCCCGCAACGCCTGAAAGCAGTCAATCGGGTATCATCGCGTGAGGGAACTGTCATGAACACAACCGAACGCCGGGACTTACTCACCACATTCCCGAATACCGAAAACAAACTCGATTATGTCGTCACGCTTATAGACGAAATCGGCACTACTCCGGAATCCAAGCCGGCGATTGTTCATTTGCGTTATGTTCCCGATAAAGCCGTTGTCGATGAAGTTTCGTTCCGCCGCTATCTCAATGCGCTCGCCAAAACGGATTGGCAAACCTTTGAGGAACTCGCCGCGCTCATTCTGCACGATTTTAATAATGAAATCGTCGCCCGCTGGACACAGGTGACTGTGTCCAATCCGGCCGCATCGAAATGGTCTAAGTTTGGGCATACCGTCACCATCGAAGACCGCCAGCCCCATTGGGACAACCCGGACATACTGTCCCGGCTTTAATCCTAATTTATTATTTAATATCAATAGGTTGTTTAATTTTATCGGCGTGACTTCTGTCGGTGGACTTCGGCGCCGATTTCATCGAGCTCTTTTTGCTCCAAAAGGTTTCGCTCTTCTTCTTCTTTTTTATCCCGCGCCTCTTGTGTCATCTCAAATTTTTTCTGTTCCTGATACGCTTCGCGCAGTTCTTCACGGGCAATGGCAACTTTTTGTTCCGCTTTTCCAATGGAGTCTAAAAGATTTTCACGCTCAGTGATAAACGATTGCGCAAAGCTGCCGTATATCACGCCGGCAACTTCCGGTGACGCAGCAGCAGCGGCCTGCTCACTTTTTAAATCTTCATGCAATTGATGCATCCGGTTTTCCAGGCTCTCGACGATTCGCAACAGCTCGCCCAAAGCCCGGCGCTTTTCATCAACCTGCCAGCCCTGATAACGTATAAGTGAATGCAGATCCTTGGCCATGAATTAGACCTTACGGTGTTCCTTCCGGATCAGATTCAGTATCAGCTTCGATTTCTTGATCATCAGATGTTTCCGATGGCACCGCAACTTCAGGCGGCAACTCTTGTACATCCGCGTCAATAACCACGTCTGTGACGGCATTCTTGGTCACCGGCATTGGAGCCGGTTCGGCGGCAGTTTCAGCCGCTTCAGGATGAACAAGCTCACCCGGCGCTTGCGCGACCAGCGGTTGGGCGGATACCGGCTGCGGTTCGGAACCTTGTTCGGTCTCGGCTTCTTTCATTACTGCTTGATCCCCGGACTGGGCAGGTGGCGTTGCGGCGGTTTGATCGGCGGGCTGAACTGACGGTTGTGGTTGAGCCACCTGTTGTGCAGCTGTGGCTTGCGTGACGGCCGATTGCGGCAACCCTTGAACCGCCGCCGATAAGGGACTCGCCCCCGCCGATGCGGGTGCATTGACGACAGGTTGCTGCTGTTGTTGCGCGGATTCTCCTTGAGCTTGGCCGGCGGGTGGCTGTTCCGGCTCAGTAGCGGCCGGATGCAGCACAGATTGCATATCCAAAATTTCGGCAAGTTGCTCATAACAGGAATCGAGATCACAGGATTCCGTTTTCGATTGCCCTAAAAATTTCTCCAAGACCGGATAATACCGAATAGCCTGATCAACGTCCGGATCGCTGCCGGCCCGGTACGCCCCCAAGCGAATGAGCTCGGCCATGTCCTCATAAGTGCTGATGTATTTTTTCGCCTGCGTCACGATGGCGTTTTGCTCATCGGTGTTACAATCGGGCATGACGCGGGAAATACTGCGCAATACATTGATGGCCGGATAGCGGCCCCGTTCGGCAATCTCGCGGTCCAAAACGATATGCCCGTCTAAAATGCCGCGAACCGAGTCGGAGACCGGCTCGTTATGATCGTCGCCTTCAACCAAAACGGAAAACAAGCCGGTAATTGTGCCCTGCCCGTCAACACCCGGACCGGCACGTTCTAAAAGCTTCGGCAGTTCCGCAAAGACGGACGGCGTATAGCCTTTGCTGGCCGGCGGTTCACCCGCGGACAAACTGATCTCGCGCTGCGCCATGGCAAACCGGGTAATACTGTCCATCAAGCAAAGCACATCTTTACCTTGATCACGAAAATATTCCGCCGTCGCCATCATTACGTACGCAGCCTGGCGGCGCACCAACGGCGGCTCATCGGAAGATGCCAAAATAACGACACTGCGCGATAAGCCCTCTTCACCAAGATAGTCTTCAATAAACTCCCGGGCTTCACGGCCCCGCTCACCGATGAGTCCAATCACACTGACTTCGGCGTCGGTTTGACTTGCCATCATGGAAAGCAATGTCGACTTACCGATGCCCGAACCCGCAAAAATACCCATGCGCTGTCCGCGGCAGCAGGTCAAAAACGTATTGATGGTACGAACCCCAAGATCGATTTTATCGGAAACCCGCCGCCTGGCATGCGCATTGGGTGGCTGGCGATGAATGGGATAAGCGGCTTCACCCGTATTCAACGGTCCTTTACCGTCGACCGGTTCACCGAAGGCATTAATGACACGGCCCAACCATGCTTCGTGCGGATAAACGGACGGATCGGTCGAACCGATTTCAGCGTGACATCCTAAGCCGATACCACCGAGAGTGCCGAACGGCAGCAGCAAAGCGCGCTCGTCTCGAAAACCGACGACCTCGCACAATACCCCTTTTTGACCTCGGCCACGCAGCCGGCAATGATCACCAATCGAAAGGCTGCCCTGCAATCCGCCAACTTCGACCAAAAGCCCGACGATTGCCGTCACCCGGCCGTAGACCTGATAGTCCTGCAGCCGATTCACTTCATTAATGATATTGCTGGCGAAAACGGACACGCCACATTCCCACAATTAATGCCACAAACCCACAGGCCCAGTATTCAAGGCTTTCTTTAAGGTTTGGTAAAGGCCGAACAAAGATTCGCCAGCCTAAAAACCCCAGAAATCAGGCCCGAATTGGCGCGCCTGCCGCAAGCCCCTCTTGGGCGCCGCAGGCGCCCTATGGCGGTGAGCCGCGAGGCGCACCTCAAGCGACGCAAACAACGACCGACACCTTCCATTCTATTTCTAACTAAGTAAGCGAAAAGTCGCGCTTTCTCGTGGGGGAGGCAGGCGCACTCCCCGGCGCGGTGCCGAC
>CALINB010000265.1 GCA_938045325.1 uncultured Rhodospirillales bacterium
CGGCTGAGCTAAACGACAGTGCCGCTGAACTGGTCGATAAAATCATCGAACTTTCAATTACTTATGGTCTCGATTTGCTCGGAGCCATAATTCTACTGATTGTCGGCTGGACCATTGCCAGCTGGGGATACCGGCAAACCCGCAAGGCTTGCGAAAAAACAAACAAGATCGACAAAACCCTTGAGCCTGTTATTGCCTCTCTCGTTAAGTACGTCATTCTGATTTTTGTTGTTGTCGCCGTCTTAGCGCAATTCGGCGTGCAGACAGCCAGCATTATCGCTGTCTTGGGTGCAGCCGGCCTCGCCATTGGCCTGGCACTGCAAGGGGCCCTCTCCAATATCGCCTCAGGCATTTTATTGTTGGCGTTACGGCCCTTTAATGTCGGCGATTACATCGATGCCGAAGGCACCAATGGAACAGTTGAACAGATCGGCCTCTTTCTTACGCACTTAAAAACGCCTGACGGTATTTTCCGCGCGGTACCAAACTCACAAATAACCAGCAAAGCAATCACGAACTTTTCGCGTAATATGACGCGACGCATCGATATAGTCGTCGGCATCGCCTACGAAGATGATATCGGCAAAGGTCAAGATGTTTTACTTGAGACTATGAAAGCTGAAAATTTAGTGTCCGAGAATCCGGGACCGGAAGTATTCGTCGATAGCTTGGGAGACAGTTCCGTTAATCTTAATATGCGCTGTTGGGTGAATACGAGTGATTATTGGCCCGCATTATTTGCTTTACGAAAAGCCGCGAAACTTGACCTAGATAAAGCTGGAATCAGCATCCCCTTCCCGCAACGGGATGTGCATATCATCAAGGAAGAATAGAGGCCGTCTTACTTTTTAATCCCGCTATAGGCTTCCTTGCCCCAAATAGTTTTGACATGGGCGTTGCGACCACAACGGTACCGGTAAAAATTGTAACGGGCGGGGCTCTTTTTGTAGAAGTTTTGATGATACGTCTCGGCCGGATAAAATTTTCCCGCCTTCAGTATCGGCGTGACAATGGGGAGCTTAAGAAGCTTTGCTTCCTTAATCATTTCTTTTGACGTTTTGGCTAGCTTAAGTTGCTCATCGTTTTTTGCAAAAATTGCCGTTTTATAACTCTGGCCACGGTCGCAAAATTGGCCGCCGTCATTGGTCGGATCGACACTGCGCCAGTAAATATGAAGTAATTTTTCGTAACTGACTTTTTCAGGGTCATAAACAATTTTAACCGCTTCATAATGACCCGTGCCGCCGGCGGTCACGTTCTTGTATGTGGGATTATCTTTATGGCCGCCGGTATAGCCCGAAATCGTTTCCAGCACACCCGGCACCTTATCGAAGTCCGACTCCACGCACCAAAAACAACCACCGGCAAAGATCGCCGTACCTTTATCGCCGGCATTAACGTTAATCGGCATCAAGTTCACGATCAGGATAAACAATCCAACAATCTTAGTAAGAGATTTCAGCATGAAACACCCGCAGTCGATAAGAGGAAGATTGGACAGATATAATCACCTCGCGGGCGCATTGAAAGTCGCGGTCGGATCACTCGATTTCACGTTTCCGTTAGGTGCCACAAGTGTTTCATTAACTCTTATTTCGAAACGGGATTATTCGACTTCGCATATCGCGCCGCATTTCGCCCGGCGACCCGACCATAGACGGAACCGCGGACAAGACCCGTGCCGGCGGGGTAATTAAACGAGAAAAAACCGCCGAGGACTTCACCGGTTGCATACAACCCTTCAAGCCTTCGGCCATTGATATCGACAACTTCGGCATCGGTATTGACGCGCACACCGCCGAAGGTGAAGGTCAGGCCGCAAGTTGCGGCATAACAACGATACGGCGGTTTATCCAGCCGCTGCGCCCAGTTGGTTTTTTCAAGTTCCAGTCCTTTTGAGCTGTTACCGTCTTTATGGTCCGGTGTGATGTCGACTTTCTCCGGGATTGCGTCATTAAAGGCCCTCGCCGTTTCCAGAAAACGCTTTTTATTCATTTCAACAGGAGCGAAACGCTCGTTTATTTTATCGGCTAAATCTTCCAAGGTATCGGCCTCGACCGGCGTTGCCGTCGAATAACGCGGCTCAAGATATTGGAAGACCTTACTATCGAAAATTTGATAACCGATTGAATTGGTTTGTTTCAAAATCGCCCGGCCCGTTTTGGCATATGTGAGGATCTTAATGTCCTCGCCCTCATCGATGAACCGTTCGCCTTCACAATTCACCATCATAGAGAAAGGATACGAAAGCCTATTCGACTTATCGGTTAAGGCCATGTCGCCATATTGCGGCGCCTCGAAATCAATTGGTGTCGCGTGGCAGCTCGACCAATCGCCATAGGCTTCGGCACCCGCATCAATCGTCGCGCGGATGATTTCACCGGTATTGAACCGCGTGCCGCGCACTTTTACGTTGGCCCATTCGGGCCCGAGATACATCGACCGCATTTCCGGGCTTGAAGAGAAACCGCCACTGGCAACTACAGCAGTACGACACTCGATTACGCGTTCTCCGTCATTATCACGGACTCGAACACCCGTTGTGCGGCCATCGTCGGATTTAACCAAGCCTAACGCCATTGTTTCATAAAGAACAGGAATACCGGCTTTCTCCACAACATCGAACCAATCATCCGATAAGCCAATACCATCATGATTAGTGCGTAACGGCCCCCCTTTCGGCACCCGATAACGCCCCTTTTCGTCTTTAGTCAGGGCGCTAAGGGTATTGTAGTTCACCTGTATGCCGAGATCTGACATCCATTGCAGGGTTTCAAGAGAATGATCGATCATAAAATCAACCAATTCTAAGTCTGTACGGCCGCCCGTGACACGAATGACGTCGTTACGGAAATCTTCTTTGGTGTAAGTCGGCATAACCACCGTGTCGGGCTCGCTGCGGCCCGCGACAACCTGATCGATTTGCTTGATGTTATCGAAGGCCACCCGAAACAGGCCACCGGAAAACCGTGTGTTTCCGCCACGCCATTCTTTCGGCGCTTTCTCGAGGATGACGACGCTGGCTCCTTCTTCATGAGCCGACATGGCTGCGGCCATCGCGGCATTTCCAGCACCGATAACAACAACATCATACATTGGGGATTTGTTAGATGGCATGATAGAGCCTCTCAGTTAAAGCGGTATTATTTAAGAATTATTCTGAATTTATTGCCTATTCACAATCTCTTTGTGCAACAACTTTTTAATGACGTAAAGTCGGCTTATCTGTGTTTCAAAATATACGACGAATTAATGCAATCCTGTCGTGATTTCCTGTATGAACGGCAAGCCAAAATGAAAGACAGTCGATGATTGACCTTCCAAGTTACAAGGATATTGCCGATGCAGCAAAAAGACTGAGCGGCGTTGTTCGGCGCACACCTCTTCTTGAAAACCCACTGCTGAACGAGCAATTAGGCGGCCGTTTATTTATCAAAGCGGAACCGCTTCAACTGACGGGTTCATTTAAAATTCGCGGTGCTTATAATTTCATTTCCAGGCTTGATGACAATGCTAAACAAACAGGAGTCGTCACATTTTCGTCGGGTAATCATGCGCAAGGTGTAGCCTGCGCCGCTCGGTTATGCGGTATTCCCGCGACCGTCGTCATGCCGAAGGATGCACCCAAGCTGAAGATAGATAATACACGCGCCTACGGTGCCGAAATTGTTCTATACGACCGCTATACGGAAAGCCGTGAAGACATCGCCCAGGAAATTGCCGAAAAACGTGGTGCGCCACTGATTTCTTCCTACGATGACAGCGGCATCATCACGGGACAGGGCACAGCCGGGCTGGAGCTTGCCGAACAGGCAAAAGAGCTTGGCGCACAACTCGACGATGTCATCATCCCTTGCGGTGGTGGTGGCCTTTCATCTGGGTGCGCGTTGGCTATTTCCCATGACAGTCCAAAAACGAATATATATATCGCCGAGCCTGAAAAATTCGATGATACGAAACGGTCCTTGAAAACGGGCGAACTTCAACATAATGATGTGACGGCAAAGTCGATTTGCGATGCCCTGCTCGCACCCACACCCGGCGATTTGACGTTTGCCATTAATAAGGAACTGTTGGCTGGCGGTTTTGTGGTGAGCGATCAGGAAGCGTTAAACGCGATGGCCGTCGCCTTTCGCTACTTCAAGCTTGTAGTTGAACCCGGTGGCGCGGTTGCGCTGGCTTCCGTGATCAGCGGGAAGATCGATATGGCCGGAAAAACAATTGCCGCCGTTTGTTCCGGCGGCAATGTCGAAGGAGAGATGTTTCAAATGGCCTTGGCGAACGAAAAAAACTAAGCCGTTGTTCGGGCCGCGCCCGATTGACCATTATTGGCGGCCAATTCGGATTTATCTTTATCGTCGTTAGATTTGTCTTTGAAAAGGTTGATCTTCGCCTTACCGGATTCTTTTTTATCCGAACCGATCGTGGTGCGCTGACACCGACCTTCGAGGAAGGCGCCCTTTTCAATGGCTAAATCTTCATGAAGGATATCGCCGACAACATGGGCTGTTTTCATCAGGCTAATCGAATTCGCCTTGATTTGCCCGTTGATGGTGCCGTGGACGATCAGGTTATTGGCATGGATCTCACCGTTGATGACGGCGGATTCGCCGACCATAAGCGTGTTGGTGAAAATATCGCCATCGACAACACCGTCGATTTGAATTTCCCCGTCGCTATTCAAGTTTCCGATCACATGCAAATCGGAACTGAGAATTGACGGCGCCGACGGTTTATCACTGTTGGCCTGTTGCTTCGTCTTAGCTGGTACGACGTTATTTTTGCTGCTGGAGAACATAGCGTCCTGCCCGAATGAACTTCATCGGGTCCCTGGGTTTGTTATTGTAAACAATTTCATAGTGCAAGTGTGCGCCTGTACTGCGCCCGGAATTTCCTAGTAAGCCGATCTTTTGGCGGAATTTAACCTTCTGCCCCTTTTTAACAAGAGTTTTACGAAGATGCCCATAGCGGGTTTTAATGCCCGCGCCATGATCGATAACGATTAGTCTACCATATTTTCCTTTCCAGCCGGAAAATTTCACTATTCCCGGCGCAGGCGCATAAACACTGGATTTTATGGGGCCATCGAGGTCGATCCCGTAGTGCATTGCCCAGCGTTTTGTAATGGGATCTCGGCGCTTGCCAAAATGACTATTAATATAAAACGACTTCATAGGCGAAGCCAGTGGCAGGCGCGTCAGGATGTATCGAAGATGAGCCGCACGCTCAAGGTGTGAGTCTAGATTCACAAGATTTTTTTTGAGCCGGCTCGCCGGTAGGTTATCTAATTTTGCTTCAATAAATGGTCCGCCCATTCCGCGTTTTTTGGGACTCAGGTTTCGAATTAATTTATCTACTTTGAGGCCGGAAAGTTTAATAACGCGTTCCATACTATTGATGTTTTTGACTGTATGCTCACTTAAACGCTCTACCGCCTCTTCTTCCGTTTTTTGTAAATCATGGAGCCTGGTTTCGAGATCGCGCAATTTACGCCGCATTTTATTGCCGGTAAAAAGCGCTTGATTGCGTGCCGCAAGTGCCGATTGAAGGTCCAATTCGACCGTTTTAAGATTGTCTTTTAGGTTAAAGTTTTTGCTTGTGAGATTGCGCATCTCCTCTTCAAGCGAACCCAGCTGGGACTTGAGTTTTTGCCGGGCATCCGTGACTTTCACGCGTTCCGTTTCGGTATTTTTGAGTTCCGCCTGCATGGATTTCAGGCTTTGCTGCAAGGATGCATTTTGCTCGACAAGACCGAGCATAAGGCCGTGATTTTCTTCAAGGTCACGCGTTATCGCTTTAAATTTTTTCTGGTATTCGGAAACTTCACTTAACAAACTTTTATAAGCAAGGCGGCTTGTGGCGATTTGATTATCTTTCGCCGCAAGAAGTTTATCGTGCATGATAAAATTGATGGACGTGAAGGTCGTCCAGGCACCTAAGCCAAAAAAGATAATCGTCAATGCGACTTGAATATTCCGGGTAAAACGAATGAAGGAAACCCGACCATTCGTTCGAAGATGTATTTGTCTTTCCGGAAATAACTTATCGAGGGTCGATTGAACGGAAAACCGGATTTTTTCAAAGCCGTTCGGTTGATTCATGACGTTCCCTTAGAGCCTTTTAAAACTTCAACACCTATAGTTATCCTACCCTCGCCCTTTCACGGCATTAAAATGCACGCGAAATAGCGAACTTTTTTGCACCATTCCCTGGCTGGAAAAGCGCTCAAGTGGCCCCCGTATTGTTTTTCCCATTGTGGGTTATTCTTTGCCCTGACGGTATCGGCTATGGCGCCGCCATGCAAGGGCGAAATAGGCGGATTCCCGCGTTTTTTTCAATATTATGACAAGCTTGAATGGGTACTGAGGAAGCGGCAAAAATCCAAAGGCCGTAACGCTTTGACACAACCCGCTCCTTGCCAGACAGTGGTTTCAATGTGATTTAACAAAGTTTAAGACACATCGACTAGCTAAATTCGAGATATGAAGATGAAAAAAAGCCCGGAAATATCGAGCGATTCGCCAAGAAAACTCATATTTCACCCTGCCGGCATGATCGCAACCTGCGTCGGAATCGGGTTCCTGCCGGTTGCCCCCGGTACTTGGGCCTCCCTTGCCGCCCTGCCGGTGGCCTGGATTATTGTTGTCAATCTCGGTCAACTCGGACTGGCTATTGCCGCCGCCGGCGCACTCCTTGCCGGTATATGGGCTGGCGGCCGTATCGAAACCCTGCAAGAAGAAAAAGATCCATCCGCCGTCGTGATCGATGAGGTCGCCGGACAATGGGTCGCCCTCTTGGCCGTCCCGCCTGATTTCGTTTTGTATGCCATCGGCTTCGGCCTATTCCGCCTGGCCGATATCTTCAAACCCTGGCCCGTATCCTGGGCCGAGGGCCTACCCGGTGGTTTTGGTGTTATGATGGATGATGTTCTCGCCGGCATTTATGCCGGTTTGGGTGTCTATGTCATATCGGTTTGGCTTAAGGTTTAGTGCAATGCCGCTCAATGAAGAAGAATGCACAAAGCTGGCGCAGCAACTCTTGAGTGCATGCGAAGCCGCGCAATTAAAATTTGCCACGGCAGAATCCTGTACGGGCGGATTGATAGCCGCCTACCTCACTGAGATCGCCGGATCATCCGCCGTGGTCGAACGCGGCTTCGT
>CALINB010000266.1 GCA_938045325.1 uncultured Rhodospirillales bacterium
GTGAGGCGGCCTTGTTCGAGCGTCAGTCTCTCGAGATATTTCAGGCGGGTCTATCTTGGCTGTTAGTCCTCAAAAAGCGCTCGGCAACGGTTGATGCCTTCGATGGTTTCGATGTTGACCGTGTCGCAAATTACAAAGCCAAAGATATTAAGCGCCTGCTCAATAATGAAGGAATTATCCGCAATCGGTTAAAAATAAATTCCATTATCGAAAATGCGAAACGTATTCAAAATATTCGGGAAACCCACAATAGTTTTGCCGAATGGATTGCATCTCATCATCCACTGCCCAAAAGCGAGTGGGTTAAAGTTTGTAAAAAAGAATTTAAGTTTATGGGCGGTGAAATCGTCGGTGAATTTCTAATGAGTATTGGGTATTTACCCAATGCCCACCG
Organism: uncultured Rhodospirillales bacterium; assembly: GCA_938045325.1. GTDB lineage: Bacteria > Pseudomonadota > Alphaproteobacteria > Rhodospirillales > CALINB01 > CALINB01. The sequence continues at coordinate 395 of CALINB010000266.1, forward strand.
AGAGGATTGCCCGGTATACAAAGAATTGAGCAATATAAACCCGCCCTGGATGCAGGTTGACTTCAGCATTTATAAAGAAACAACGAAGTAGTATCAAAACGTGAGTCAGAATTTTACCATCGTTTGTGCAGCCGATCGAAATTACTTCGATCTTTTGAAGGGCTTGATCGAGTCGATTCAGGATAAGCCTGAAGGGCAGTCCGTGCCGATTTCCGTACTCGATCTCGGGTTTACGGAAGAGCAGGCGGAATGGCTAGACACGTGGGTCGCTCATCGTGTTGAACCCGAATGGGATATCGACGTCCCGACTTGTTTTAATGCTCCATCACATTTTCGGGCACTGCTTGCGCGCCCCTTCCTACCGCGCTATTTCCCCGGCTACGGTGTTTATCATTTCATCGATGCCGATGCCTGGGTTCAGGATTGGTCGGCGGTCGAAATTTATGTCGAAGCGGCGCGGCAGGGGAAGCTGGCCATCACGCCGCAAATCGACCGGGCTTATAATACTTTTTACAAGCGTCCGAAACGCTTGGGCCGGACGCAGAATTTTAAAAGTTTCAAATGGTCCTACGGATGGAAAATAGCCGACCGGCTGGGCCGCAATCCTATCCTCAATGCCGGCGTGTTCGCGTTATCTCATGATGCTCCTCATTGGAGCCTTTGGGCCGATGCAATTAAGCGCGCCTTGCACCGGAAAACCCTTTGGCCGCGTAAAGGCTGGCCGTATTTGCATTTTAAGCTGGTCGAACAAACGGCGATCAATCATGTGGTCTTCGGCGATAAGGCGCCCGCGGCATTGCTGCCGGCAACGTGCAATTGGTTCTGTGCCTTAGCAGCGCCCATGGTCGATGTTCAAAGCGGATTGCTGGTCGAGCCGAACGAGCCGTTCCATCCGTTGGGGATTGTTCATCTGGCCGGAGAAGATTTTCAAAACCGCGAATTTTCGTTGTCGACAACACAAAATAGTACCGTTAAGACGCGTCTTCGGTACGATGATGCGCCGTTTCAATAAACGAACAGAATAAAGATGAAAAAACACGTCTTAGTCACTGGTGGTGCGGGGTATATCGGCAGTCATGCCTGTAAGCGCCTGTTTGAAGACGGCTATCAGCCGGTGATCTATGATAATCTGTCGACGGGGCACGATTGGGCGGTCAAATGGGGGCCTTTAGTGCTCGGCGATCTGCTGGAAAAAGAAATTCTTGAAAGTGTTTTTAATGATTATCAACCTGTCGCGGTTTTGCACTTTGCTGCTTGCGGTTTGGTTGAAGAGTCGGTTCGTGATCCCGAAAAATATATACGAAACAATATAGATGGATCGAAAGTCCTGATCGATGTGATCAAGGCGAAGAAATGTCCTGTCATGGTGTTTTCGAGCAGCTGCACGCTTTATGGAAATGTTGAGCAAAGCGTTCTCGATGAATCTTTGCCGGTTCAGCCGATCAATCCGTACGGAGAAACAAAACTCGCGGTCGAAAATATTTTGGCTGAAGAGCGTCAAGCGGGTGGATTGAACTCAATTGCGCTAAGGTATTTTAATGCAGCAGGTGCCGATCCGGAGGGCGAAATCGGAGAGGATCATGATCCGGAAACACACTTAATCCCTCGGGTTATTAGTGCTGCATTGGGGCAGCTGCCAGAAGTGAAAATCTTTGGTGATGACTATCCGACTGAAGACGGTAGTTGCGTGCGTGATTATATTCATGTCTCGGATTTAGCCGTCGCGCACGTTACGGCAATGGAAAAGTTAATCACTGGTGAATTGCCGCCGGCTATCAATCTAGGCGCGGGTATTGGTTCTTCCGTCAAGGATGTTGTTGCGTGCGTGAAAAAGATATCTGGCCGGGATTTTCCTGTCAAAATTGGACCGCGTAGAGACGGCGATCCTGCCGCACTTGTTGCTGATACGGCGCTGGCACAAAAAGAGCTTTCATGGTCGTCACAGTACAGCGACCTTGAAACCGTTGTCGGCACGGCTTGGCAGTGGCATCAAAATCAAAATGCTTAGTGCTTTAACGTCGTGTTTCAAAAATGATTAAATAATTTTAGGATTTAGTTATGTATTTGTTGCCCATGCCGCGTGTCGATCTTTTGGCTTTACTGCCTCAACAGGGTGTGATTGCGGAGATTGGTGTTTGGCGGGGTGATTTTTCGCGCGAAATTTTTAAGAAAAACAAACCTTCAAAATTTCACTTAATTGATCCGTGGCGGTTTATCGATCGAGATGATTATCGGGATGACCCAACGAACTCACAAAACAAAGAACATGAAGAAAACTACCAACTTGTGAAGCGAGCATTTCGCCGTCACGAAAAGAAGGGCAGGGCTGTGTTGCATCGCGAATTATCGACTGAAGCGGCCCCGCAGTTTCCCGATAATTATTTTGATTGGATTTACCTCGATGGAATGCATACCTATGAGGCCGTGAAGGAAGATTTGCGCGCATTTGCTCCAAAATTAAAAAATGACGGTTTAATATTGGGGCATGACTATACGAACCAAAAAAAGGTCCAGGAATTGCAATTTGGGGTTGTTGATGCCGTCAATGAATTCGTTGCTGAAGAGGGTTATGACTTTTTTGCATTAACAACGGAAGATTATCCAACCTATGTTTTGGTCAAGGATGCCCATGCTGAGAATGCAAAATCTTTAATAAATAAGCTGGTGCGAAATGTGCGCCCGATCATCGAAATTCGGGACTATCCGGAACGGCCATTTCAGCACAAACAATTTGAATATGTGGATCACCGTAATCGCACAAAAGTGCGCTTAATCCCTTCGTTTTAGGCTCGTTTGTATATTGTTAACGTTACACGATCATAGTTTTCAGATGCTATTACGGAACCTTTCAATTGTTGCTGGTATTAATCTTTTGCTGCTTGGGGTGCCGGCCGGGGGCGCGTTTGCTGAGACGGTCCGGTTCTCAAAACAAGATTGCGCCAATATCGTGCGCCATCAACCCGCACCGGATGTAAATTATAAGCCCGGTGATGGCGGTTTTGGCCGAAAGGTCGCGCCCGCCGATTTAGGCAATCCATCGCCCATCAAAGTGCCAGACGTGATTACGTTTAATTTGACACAAAGCCTGCCAGGGCTTTCAAAGGCTACGGGTAATCTCGGTTCAGCTTTTGGCGAGCCTGTCATTGGCCAAATTTCAATTAGTGGCAATCAAGTTTATTTTAACGGCAAACCTTTGGGTGGAATCGACCAGTCCGAGGTCATCAAAAAATGCCGTGAAGCCTTGTCCGGCAAGCGCTGATTAATCCCATTATTCCTGTTCTTTTGCCGTTTCCGATGGCGTTCGTATCTTGGCTCGACAATCAAAGGGTCATTCCCTAGATTGCAAAGACACCCCGTATCCGACTGAAATTATTTGATTTGCATGCGCCGCTCTAAATTTTTTCTACCGACCCTCAAGGAAACGCCGTCGGAAGCGCAAATCGCGTCACACCGGCTGATGCTGCGTGCGGGCATGATTCGCCAGGCCAGCGCCGGGATCTATTCATGGCTGCCGCTCGGCTTTCGGGTGCTCAAAAACATTGAAGCCATCGTGCGGGAAGAACAGGATGCGACAGGTGCGCAGGAACTCTTAATGCCGACAATTCAATCGGCGGATATCTGGCGCGAAAGTGGGCGCTACGATGCCTACGGTCCGGAAATGCTGCGCATTCGCGACCGTCATGACCGAGATATGCTGTATGGGCCGACCAATGAAGAACAAATCACGGAAATTTTCCGTGCCTCGGTTCGGTCTTACAAAGACCTGCCGCAGTGTCTTTATCATATTCAATGGAAATTTCGCGACGAGGTTCGCCCGCGTTTCGGCATCATGCGCGGACGCGAATTTCTGATGAAGGATGCCTATTCCTTCGACCTCGATTACGACGGCGCGAAGCATAGCTACAATAAAATGTTTATGGCGTACTTGCGCACGTTCGAGCGCCTCGGCCTCAAGGCTATTCCCATGCAAGCCGATACCGGACCGATCGGCGGGGACATGAGCCACGAATTTGTCATCTTAGCCGAGACCGGTGAAAGCGAAGTCGCGTGTCATAAAGATTTTCTGTCGATGGATTTAAGTGGCGCCGACATGAATTACGACTCGGATCTTCAATCTGAGGTCGATCAATACACCTCGAAGTATGCCGCAACCGACGAACAGCGTGATCCCGAGCAGGAAAAAGCGCTCGGTGATGATCTGATGGTCGCGCGCGGCATTGAGGTCGGCCACATTTTTTACTTCGGTACGAAATATTCCAAAGCCATGAACGCGGTTGTTAATGGCCCGGACGGCGAGGAAATCGCTGTCGAGATGGGGTCATACGGGATCGGTGTATCAAGACTGCTGGGGGCTATCATCGAGGCGTCCCATGACGATGACGGCATTATTTGGCCCGATTCCGTGGCACCCTTTAAAGTTGGCCTGGTGAATTTAAAAGTCGGCGACGACACCTGCGATCAAGCGGCGGCGGATTTATACGACAAACTCAAAAAAAGCGGTGTCAGCGTTCTTTATGACGACCGGGACGAGCGCGCCGGGGTTAAATTCGCGGACATGGATTTGATCGGCTTGCCGTGGCAAGTCGTTGTCGGACCGCGGGGGCTGAAGAACGATGTCGTCGAATTAAAACAACGGCGGTCCGGTGAACGGGCGGAAGTCTCGCTGGATTCCGTGTTATCGAAACTAACGGCATAAGGGGTTAGGCGACGGTGTTTTCCCGCTTCGAATGGATGGTCGCGCTTCGCTACCTGTTTTCCCGCCGCCGGGACGGCTTCATTTCCGTTATCGCGTTGTTTTCCTTCATCGGTATTGCTCTGGGCGTTGCGACGCTAATTATCGTGATGTCGGTCATGAACGGGTTTCGTGAAGAGTTGCTCTCACGCATTCTCGGTATCAACGGCCATCTCAGTATTTACGGCGATACTCACCGGCTGAGCGGCTTTGATCCGTTGGCCGACCGGGTCCGCAAGGTGCCCGGCGTGGTCAAAGTTATTCCCCTGATTGAAGGGCAGGTCATGGCAACCGCGCGCGGGGTTGCGACAGGGGCCGTCGTGCGCGGCATTCGCGCAAAAGACTTGATGAGGCGTGAAATGGTTTCTAGCAAGATTCAGGCCGGCAAGCTTACCGACTTTAACGGCAACAGTGTCGTGATCGGCTCGCGGCTGGCGCAGAAGCTCGGCATCGGTGTCGGTAGCAAGATCACGCTCATTTCGCCGAAGGGCAAGGTTACGGCGTTCGGTTCGGTGCCGCGGTTGCGCGCATACAAAGTCGCGGCGACCTTTAACATCGGCATGTACGAATACGACTCGAGCTTCATCTTCATGCCGTTAAAAGCGGCACAAGTTTATTTTCAATTGCCGAAAGCCGTCAGTAACTTGGAAGTCTTCGTCACCAAGCCGGATGACGCGCGCGATATCGGACATAAGATTTTGCGAACCGTCAAGGGAACCGGGCGGCTGCACGATTGGCAGCAGGCCAACAAAAGTTTCTTCAATGCCATTCAGGTC
>CALINB010000267.1 GCA_938045325.1 uncultured Rhodospirillales bacterium
GAAACAATCGATTGTGTTTCGTTCACACGCAAATAAGCCGCATAGGGTGCGGGATTGATCTCACGCAAGCGGCGGTAAAGCTCGAATGGATCAACGCCGCCGGGACAATCGCCAATAAAGCGTTGCGTGAGATTCACTTGAAACACATCGCCGGCGTAAATGTAATCGATAGCCCGGCGCACGCGCTCTTCATACGCATCCCGCGTCATCTCGGCCGACCAGGTTCCATAAAGCCCTTCTTTGACCGGGGCAAGTTCGGGTGCTTTTGCAATTTTGGTGGCCAACGCCTGAGCACGAAATTCAGCCGAGGCCCGTGGTGCGGAATGAACATCTTCCGGCAAAGCGCGCGCCATAACCCAAGCCTGTTCGGCTTCGGTGTCGAACGCGGCAATGGTGTCATAAAACCCGACGGCCATTTCCGGGAAATTCAAATCATTTTCGGCGGGAGTCGGCAACGTCTCGAGATGGCGCCCCAATTCGTAAGCAAAAAACCCGATCGCGCCGGTCGGAAACGGCACGGGTGCGGTGGCAGCAAACCCGGAACACGCGTCCATCTCCCTTGCGAGCGCCGTAAACGGATCGTCCGCAATGGGCCGGCCGTCGCGTTTGGTTTGCTCAAAGGCCGTCAGAACCCGATAAGGATCGATGGCGATGTAACTATAGCGGCCGCGTGATCCAGCGGCGGCACTATCGAGTAACACCGCCATAGGCTCATCAGCCATTGGAGCAAACGCCGCCACCGGGTCCTTGTAGGGAATGGCGACAACGCTCAGCGATGCCTGATCGGCATCCGTGTGGGCCGCTGTCACGCACGCTGCTTTTGATTGCGCCGGCATTGATGCCACGTGTTCATTCCTTATTCGCTCGTTTAACCCATCACCGCTTTTAAAACACATCCACAAGAACACGATCGGGCGGTCTGTGACCGTCAACGAACGTCTTGATGTTGATGATGACTTTTTCACCCATATCGACACGCCCCTCGAGAGTCGCCGAACCAACATGAGGCGTTAAAACAACATTGTCTAATTCCAAAAGCTTTGGATGAACGGCGGGACCGTTTTCAAAAACATCCAAACCGGCGCCGGCGATTTTTTTCTTGCTCAACAGCCGCGCTAATTCCGCTTCATCGATGACTGAGCCGCGTGCCGTATTCACCAAATAGGCATGCGGCTGAATTAAGCGCAGCCGTCTTGCCGACAAAAGATGAAATGTTGCCGGCGTGTGTGGGCAATTCACGGAAATAATGTCCATACGCGCCAGCATTTGATCAAGGCTTTCCCAGTAGGTCGCTTCGAACTCGGCTTCCGTGTCCGGATGGAGCGGGTTCCGGTTATGATAATGGATCGATAAGCCAAACCCGCGCGCCCGCTTCGCCACGGCTTGGCCAATACGCCCCATGCCGATGATGCCGAGCCGCTTGCCATGAATGCGATGGCCCAGCAACCAGGTCGGCGACCAGCCCCGCCACTGTCCGTCCCGCAGTGCGCGTTCGGCTTCTGTTAATCGGCGCGGCACTGCCAGGATTAAAGCCATAGCCATATCGGCAGTGTCTTCGGTCAGCACATCGGGTGTATTGGTGATGGTGATTTGCCGCTCCCGAGCGGCGTTGAGATCGATATGATCGACCCCGGCGCCGTAATTCGCAATCATCTTGAGCTTCGGCGCGCCGGATTCAATAACCTCTGAATCGATACGGTCGGTAATCGTCGGCACTAAAATATCGGCTTCCCTGGCGGCTGCCTTGAGGGTATCGTGATCCATAGGCTGGTCATCTTCGTTTAAGCGGACATCAAACAGTTCCATCATCCGCGCCTCGATCGCTTCGGGCAGTTTTCGGGTCAGAACGACTTTTGGTTTTGTTTTAGCCTTCTCGACCATCAGAATATTCCTATCGGCAAAACGGTATAGATTCCGTGGCTTTTTCCAAATCGGTGGAAAACAGCCGAAACAGCCTTGTAAACTGAGCCGCCTTCATGAAACGTATTTGCTTTAACGCTCTTGAAAGGGACCGCCCGCTATAATGATGAGGCTATCATAAAACATCTTGAGCAACATTCGAGCCGATAAATTAACAGACAAACCTATGTTCACCCGTTGGATCTTTACCCTGATGATCGCTGCGCTGGTTCCGGTATCACCGGCTTCCGTGGGCTTGGATCAAGCGCATGCTCAAACCCTGCGTCAAGGCTCGGGCCTGCCCTTGCCCCGTTATGTTTCCTTGCGGGCGGCAGAAATCAATCTCAGAACCGGACCCGGCGTCCAATATCCTATCGAATGGGTGTATAAGCGCCAGCACTTACCGGTCGAAATTATCGCCGAGTTTCGGACTTGGCGAAAAATTAGGGATTGGCAGGGCGCGCAAGGCTGGGTGCATCAAGGCATGCTCGCGGGCCAGCGCTATGTCATCGTGACGGGAGCCCTGCGGACCCTGCGTGCCGAAGCTGATGTTAAAAGCAAAGCCGTTGCAAAACTTGAAAACGGCGTCATCGCCCGCCTCAAGCAATGCCCCACCGCGGGTTCATGGTGCGAAATAGAAGTCGGCAAACATCAAGGCTGGCTGCGCAAGGTTGAATTCTGGGGCGTGTACCCGAAAGAATCCTACACCAAATAAAATTCAATGATTAATCGAGATCGTCGCTTAGGCATTCGCGAGCGGCTTCGGGCAGCACGGCCATGTGAGCATAGTTTTTATGGCTGAACCCAAGAATAACTTTAGCCTTATTTTCTTTGAATTTTTTGATTTGCGCCGACGTCAGCGGAAAGTGCAGAAAATGAACGGATGATGTTTTCCCGTCTGATTTCGTGCGGTCAATGTCGCCTTCCGGTACCGCCCGAATAATTTCATCATCGATAGACAACGTAATCGTATCCTCAACGCCGCCGAGCTGACGCAAAACCTTATCACGCCGGTCCGGATCTTCAATTTCAAACATCATCGTCGCGACAAGTTCGCTTCCATTCGGAATCAACGGGTTATAAGCCTCAAGCTCGTCAGCAATTTGCTCTTCGCCGCCCTTTTCCACATGCAGCATCTCGTGAACTTGATACCACATGGTATCGTAATTTTCGAAATAGAATGTCGCATCCGGGCCGACGGATACGCGCCGGTGCTTTTTAACTCCGGAAATTTTTTTACGATGCTCTGCGCGTTTCGCCGCATATTGATCCATTGGCAAGATGTCATCGCGGGTGATTTCAATTTTCGCCGGCATGCTTATTGATCCTTCCATCTCTTCAATCCTAATCGCGATATGCCATCGCCAATAATTCGATCGGATGCTGAACCGAATTCTGAACCACTGGAGCATCGTCGATTTGCTCCATGCCCTGAACAATGTGATCGCGCGCCAACGGACATTCAGAAACCACATAAGCGGATTTATTTTTCGCTGCCTGGCGGGCCACCGGCTTGCCAATCTTAAGGCCAACCTCGAACGTGTCTTTCATAACACCCCACGCGCCGCCATGTCCGGAACAACGGGTGATGACATCAACTTTGGTGTCCGGAATCAAACGCAGTAATTCAGCCGCCTTGGTTCCGACGTTCTGGGCGCGGGCATGACAGGCAATATGCACGGTGACATCACCATCCAATTTATGCCGCCCTTCGGCTAAACCCTCTTTGCCGGCAATATCCATCACATATTCATCGACATCGAATGTCGCTTCGCTTAACTGCTTTACGTTATCGTCATCGGTGACAATCAATGGCCATTCGAATTTCATCATCAATGTGCATGACGGCACCAGCGATACAACGTCGTAACCTTTATCGATCCAGGGCTTAAGCTCTGCTGACACCTCACGGGCGCTTTCCGCAACCGCGGCGATGTTCCCATTTTCCAATTGCGGCATGCCGCAGCATCGCGGATAGACAACCTCAGTTTCGACACCGTTTTTGGCCAGCACCTCAAGGGCGGCCATGCCGATATTCGGGCTGTTGTAATTGGCAAAGCATGTGGCGAAGATGACTGCCTTGCGGTCTTTTGCCGGGGCTTCAGTATCGGGGGCCGGCGCTGACTTTGCCTGTTTTTCAAATGTGTTCGAAGCAAATTTTGGCAGCTCTGCGTCCTTGTGAACTCCGCCGAAGGCTTGCATCACTGGCCGGGTCAGGCCGTTTCCCCGCTGGCTGGCCCAGTTTGCGACAGGGGCCATGGAGCAGCACATTTTACCGTTACGATCCGTCTTCGTCAGTTCGCGTTTAGCGAGTGGAACCTCGCCCTTTTTATTTTCGACCGCCCGATAGCGAAGCATCAAGTGCGGAAAGTCCAAATCAAACTCATGAGGCGGCACATAGGGACACTTTGTCATGAAACACATGTCGCATAACGTGCAGGCATCGATAACCGGCTTAAAATCTTTACTTGAAACTGAATCCAGTTCGCCGGTTTCGCTGTCGTCGATTAATTCGAACAGGCGGGGAAAGCTGTCGCATAAATTGAAGCAACGGCGGCAACCATGACAAATATCGAACACCCGGCGCAATTCTTCGTCGAGCTTTTCCTCGTTATAAAAATCCGCATCCTGCCACGGGATTGGATGGCGAATCGGCGCGTCCAGGCTGCCTTCACGTGATCCTGTTTCACCGTCTTGCTTTGTGTTCATCGTCATATCCTTGCCGCACTGATATTAAGCGTTCCTCAAAACAATAGCGGGGGGTTCATTCCTGATCCCCCCGCCACCATTTCAAAGTTTTGAACTTGTATTAGCCGAGAGAATCCAAGGACTTTTGGAAACGGCCAGCATGGGATTTTTCGGCTTTCGCCAAGGTTTCAAACCAATCGGCGATTTCATCGAAACCCTCTTCGCGGGCTGATTTCGCCATACCCGGATACATATCCGTATATTCGTGGGTTTCACCGGCGATAGCCGCTTTCAGATTTTGATCTGTCGAACCAATCGGTTCACCGGTTGCCGGATCACCAACTTCTTCAAGAAATTCAAGATGGCCGTGTGCGTGACCCGTTTCGCCTTCGGCGGTGGAACGGAAAACCGCGGAGACATCGTTGAACCCTTCGACGTCAGCTTTTTGCGCAAAATAAAGATAGCGACGGTTTGCTTGCGATTCGCCCGCAAAAGCAGCCTTGAGATTTTCTTCGGTCTTACTGCCTTTCAATGATGCCATGATTAACTCCCTTCAAAAGTTTCTGAGCATTGGTTGGTTGGCCCATTCAGACAGGGGGCCCGCCTGAATATTAAAATAATGACACGGGGAATATGCGCAACATCCCTGCGGGAGTCAACTGTTTTTTGAACTGTTCTAAGGAAAATACTAAGATATTGATAAAATTTAATATTATTTATCAGAATTAACACGCACGACGACGTCCACACGGTCGATTTTGGTGCCGGCCGGCGGCTCGGGCAACCGGGCAATATTCACATGCGCATTATCAATATCTTCAAGGCGGCCGCTGTCTTCAAAAAAGAAATGATGATGATCCGCGGTGTTGGTATCGAAATAAGAGCGCGCCGAATCGACGGCAATTTCGCGCAGCAAACCCGCATCAGTAAATTGATGAAGTGTGTTGTAAACGGTTGCAAGCGAAACCGGGATCGCGGCGCCCTGTGCTTCGAGGTGCAGTTTCTCGGCCGTGATGTGACGGTCATGCCCATCAAACAGCAATTTTGCCAGCGCCATTCGCTGGCGGGTCGGGCGCAGACCAACCGAGCGTAACCGCTCAATAACATCGCTATAGGGGCGTTTGGGGCTTGTTTGCTGCATGAAATATCCGGATCCGATCCATGTTTCAGGTGTATTACAGCATAAAATATCCACTAGATCAACTATTTAAAGATTATATTGGACTTATTCTACTTATTGCTTAGGGTTCATTCCCATTTTCACGATGAGGCTTTGGCCCGGAAACACCGATAATATTATAACCGCTGTCGACGTGGTGAATTTCGCCAGTCACGCCGCTCGACAAATCACTGAGTAAATACAGGGCCGCATGGCCTACTTCTTCCAGGCTTACATTCCGCCGCAAGGGGGAGTGTTCAGCATTCCAGCGATATACCGCGCGGGCATCGGCGATGGCGCTGCCGGCCAATGTCCGCATGGGTCCCGCCGATAAAGCATTAACGCGAACCGCTTGTGGGCCGAGATCGGCGGCAAGGTATTTCACACTCGCTTCCAGGGCCGCCTTTGCCACACCCATGACATTGTAATTCGGCATGACCCGGCGCGATCCTGTGTAGGATAATGTCAGTAAACTGCCGCCGTTTTTCATCAAGGGTGCTGCCAATTGTGACGTCGCCGTAAACGAGAAGCACGAAATATCCATGGTCTGCTTGAAATTATTCGGTGTGGTATCGACATACCGCCCTTTCAATTCGTTTTTATCGGAATAGGCAACGGCATGAACGACAAAATCCAGGCTGTCCCAAGACATTGCCAGTGCTTGGAAAACCGCCTCGAGATCGCCGCGATTGGCGACATCACACGGTAAAACATGATCCGCACCGACACTTTCCGCCAACGGGCGTACCCGTTTTTCAATCGCTTCGTTTTGATAGGTAAAAGCGAGCGTCGCACCATGACGGCTTAGGGCATCGGCAATACCCCATGCAATCGAGCGGTCATTCGCAATCCCCATTACGAGACCTTTTTTGCCGGTCATCATCGGTTGGTTTTGGCTCATTTATGAGTTCGTCGTTTGATCGCTATGCATCAAAACGTTTAAATGCCAAGGCGGCATTTGTTCCACCAAAGCCAAAACTATTAGAAAGCACGCAGTTAAGTTGAATGTCGTCGATACGCTCACGCACGATGGGTACGTCTTCAGCGTCCGGATCGAGATTTTCCACATTGGCCGATGCACAAACAAAATTGTTGTCCATCATAAGGAGCGAGTAGATCGCCTCATGCACACCGGTCGCGCCCTGAGAGTGACCGGCGAGGGATTTTGTCGAACTGACATGCGGAATTCTGTTGCGGTCGGCGAAGGTTGTTTTGATCGCTTCGAGCTCCCGGGTATCGCCGACCGGCGTACTGGTCCCATGGGCGTTGATATAATCAACCGGTGTATCAAGGGTTTCCATGGCCATGCGCATGCAGCGAATTGCGCCCTCGCCAGACGGCTGGACCATATCGAAACCATCCGACGTCGCGCCGTAGCCTGCGAGTTCGGCATAAATTTTTGCGCCCCGGGCTTTAGCATGCTCCAATTCTTCAAGCACGACGACCCCGCCGCCGCCGGAAATGACAAATCCGTCCCGGTCCTTATCGAAGGCGCGGCTGGCTTCTGTGGGACGGTCATTATATCCACTAGATAAGGCTCCCATGGCATCGAACAATACCGAAAGCGTCCAGTTCAATTCCTCGCCACCGCCGGCGAAAACAATGTCTTGATTGCCCCATTGAATTTGTTGCGCCGCATTGCCGATACAGTGGGCGCTCGTCGCGCACGCCGAACTGATCGAATAGTTCACGCCTTTAATCTTAAACGGAATCGCCAGTGTCGCCGAGTTCGTGCTCGACATGGTACGTGGCACCCTGAATGGGCCGACCCGCTTGGGTCCTTTTTCCAAAGCAATGGTATTGGCCTCGAACTGATCTTTCGTCGATGGACCGCCCGAGCCCATGATGATACCGGTGCGCTCGTTGGAAACCTCTTTTTCACTTAATCCCGAGTCGACGACCGCCTGCTCCATGGCAATATAATTGTACGCTGCGCCATCGCCCATGAAACGCCGGATCTTCTTGTCGACGACATCATCAATATTCAGTTTGATGGAACCGTGAAGATGGCTTCTAAATCCGAGCTCTTTGTATTTTTCAGAAAATGTGATACCCGAACGACCCTCGCGCAGGGAATCAGTCACTTCGTCTTTATTGTTGCCAAGACTTGAGACAATCCCCAAGCCGGTAATAGCGACGCGCCGCATGGGATATTCCTTACTAAGCTATCGACCGCGATTAGAAGTCGTCTGTGGATGTAAAGACGCCAACGCGCATATCCTTGGCTTCATATACAGGCTTACCGTCTACAAACATTAAACCATCGGCAATTGCCAAGGTTAATTTTCGCCGGATGACGCGCTTGATGTCGATTTGATAGGTTAATTTTTTCGCCGTCGGCAGGACCTGGCCAAAAAATTTGACCGCGCCAACGCCCAGGGCCCGGCCCTTGCCCTTTTCTTTGACCCAGCCCAGGAAAAAGCCAACCAACTGCCAAAGCGCATCGAGACCCAAGCATCCGGGCATCACCGGATCTTTCTCGAAATGACACTTAAAGAACCAAAGGTCGGGCTTGATATCCATTTCCGCGACAATCTGCCCATGGCCATACTCACCGCCGCCATCCGTGATTTTCACGATGCGATCAAACATCAGCATCGGTGGCATCGGCAAGCGGGCGTTGCCCTCGCCAAACAGTTTCCCCTGGGCACAGGCAATAAGGTCTTCGAGCGAATAACTGTCTTTTTTGTCCAAGATTTTCAGATCCATATCCGTTCGACCTATAAAACGCCGCCGAATCTCAAGTATACCACAACCTCTATCGGCCAAATATACCTACCGAAAGCCGGGAAAGTCGATACCGCTTTGCTGAGGCCGAAAAATGCCCGGTTTCCCGGGCATTATCGCAGCTCTCCGTAAGATTAAAGGCGCCTGCTGATGGTGCCTATGATGCTTCCTTCTTAATTTCCTCGCCGGTTTCCTGGTCAACCACCTTCATGGACAGTTTCACTTTACCCCGGTCATCGATACCGATCAGCTTCACTTTGACCGTGTCGCCAACCTTCACGATATCGGTGGTTTGCTTCACATGGTGATCGGCGAGCTCGCTGATATGCACGAGGCCGTCTTTTGCCCCCATGAAGTTGACGAAGGCACCGAAGTCGACGGTTTTAACGACCTTACCTGTATAGAGCGCCCCGACTTCGGGCTCGGCCGTGATGCCCTTAATCTTATCGATCGCCGCTTGCGAGGCGACTTCGTCAACGGCGGCCACTTTCACTGTACCGTCGTCTTCAATATCGATTTTCGCGCCGGTTTCCTCGGTAATCTCGCGGATCATCTTGCCGCCCGGGCCGATGACATCACGAATTTTATCCGGGTTGATCTTGAACGACGTGATACGCGGCGCATGCTCGTTCACTGCATCACGCGAACTGGTAAGGGCCTTTGCCATTTCATCCAAAATATGGATACGGCCGTCTTTAGCCTGAGCCAAAGCGTCTTGCATAATATCTTTGGTAATGGATGTGATTTTAATGTCCATCTGCAACGACGTAATGCCCTGCTCGGTGCCGGCAACTTTAAAGTCCATATCACCAAGATGATCTTCATCTCCGATGATATCGGACAAAACAGCCACGCCATCGTCTTCTTTAATCAAGCCCATGGCGATGCCGGCAATCGGCCGGCCCAGCGGCACGCCGGCATCCATCATCGAGAGGGAGGCGCCGCAAACGCTTGCCATCGAAGACGAGCCGTTCGACTCGGTAATTTCCGACACCACGCGAATGGTGTAGGGGAAGTCTTCCTTCGCCGGCAACAACGGATGGACCGCACGCCAAGCCAATTTACCATGACCGATTTCACGCCGGCCAGTCGCACCCATGCGGCCCGTTTCACCGACCGAGTAAGGCGGGAAATTATAATGCAGCATAAAATGCTCGCGATAATCACCCGATAACGCATCGATGCGCATTTCATCTTGGCCGGTGCCCAATGTGGTCACAACCAGCGCCTGGGTTTCACCCCGGGTGAATAAGGCACTGCCGTGCGCGCGCGGCAACACACCAACTTCACAAACGATCGGGCGAATGGATTTTGTGTCACGGCCATCGATCCGTTGACCAGTTTTAAGAATATCCCGGCGCACAATATCTTTTTCCAAAGATTTAAAAATGTCCGGCAGGCATTCATCCAAAAACTCTTGTTCGTATTTCTCATCGGCCGTAACGGCTTCGAGAGCTTTTTCTTTTGCCGCCGAAACTTTTTCCTGACGCTCGAGTTTATTGGTAATTTGATAAGCAGCGCGTAAATCGTCTTCGACGAGGCCGGCGACTTGTGCCTTAAGATCATCATAGCCTTCCGGTGCCTCAGGCAGACCCATCGGGTCTTTGGCGCATTTTTCGGCCAATTCGATAATTGCATCAATGACCGGCTGAAAAGCTTCGTGACCGTACATCACGGCACCCAACATGACTTCTTCGGACAGCTCGTTGGCTTCCGATTCCACCATCAGCACACCTTCTTTCGTGCCGGCAACAACGAGATCGAGCTCGCTCGTTTCCATGTCTTCCAAACTCGGGTTCAGTACATAATCGCCATCGGCATAGCCGACCCGGCAACCGCCGATCGGACCCATAAACGGAACGCCCGAAATGGTCAGGGCCGCCGACGTCCCGATCATCGCAACGATATCCGGATCGTTCTCGAGGTCATGCGACATCACTGTACAAATCACTTGCGTGTCGTTTTTAAACCCCTTTGCGAACAGCGGACGAATCGGGCGGTCAATCAGCCGGGATACCAGCGTTTCTTTTTCCGCCGGCCGGCCTTCGCGTTTAAAAAAGCCGCCGGGAATTTTGCCCGCGGCATACGCTTTTTCCTGATAATGAACGCCAAGCGGGAAGAAATCGATTCCCGGGCGCGCTGATTTTTCGGCAACGATCGTGCACAACACACGGGTGTCACCCAAAGTTGCCATCACGGCGCCATCGGCCTGCCTGGCTATTTTTCCGGTTTCGAGTACGAGTTTGCGCCCACCCCAGTCAATTTCTTTACGATATTCTTGAAACATTGTTTAACTTTTCCTTCTTTCCATACACAGCGCCAGCCAAACCACCAGCGGTTAAGACCAAATCCCCGGCCCCGCTGGCAAACCCAAATGGCGCCAAACAAACGTCTCTGTCATTCTCAGCACAGAGTCCTCTCGGCGAGAGGAATAAAATAATCCAAGTCAGAAAATGAATAATCATCATTAAAGTTTTCTGGCCCGGACCGTGTATATGCAGCTTTTGATGCTGGCATAAACTTCACGCAACCTTATTTTGTTGCGCCTTAACGACGTAATCCCAACCGCTTAACGAGATCTTCGTAGCGGTCTGAATTCTTCTTTTTAAGATAATCAAGCAAACGGCGGCGTTGGCCGACCATCATCAGAAGACCTCGCCGTGAGTGATTATCTTTATCATGGGATTTCAAGTGTTCGGTGAGGTTAACAATCCGCTCGCTTAAAATTGCGACTTGAACCTCGGGAGAACCCGTGTCGCCACTCTTTGTGGCGTATTCTTTAATAAGTTCTTGCTTCCGCTCTGCGGTTATCGACATCAAATACTCCTCTTATAAAATTGTTTTACACATTGAGCACGCGAACCGGACGGATTTCGCCGCCTTGAATGCGCGCCATCGCCACCAGCTTCCCCGCAGCCATGGCGCACACAACGGTGCCTTTGGGCATGTCTTGCAGGGAGTTCCGCCGGGCCACGGGCAATACGGCAACCGCTTGTCCGAGGCGAAGGCTCCGGGCTTCTTCTTCCGTCAGGGCCAGCGCCGGGATGTCGTCCAGCGCGGCTTCGATCGGCATGAGGAAGTCCGATGGCGGCGCACTATGCCCGAGCTTCTCAAGATTATCCAGGGAAATTGCGTCCTCGGCCTGAAAAGGGCCGACCGAGAGGCGCCGCAGGTCGGAAATATGCCCCACCGTCCCCAATTTCCGTGCTAAATCACGGGCCAAGCTGCGCATATACGTCCCTTTGCCG
The DNA here is from genome assembly GCA_938045325.1 of uncultured Rhodospirillales bacterium. Classification (GTDB taxonomy): domain Bacteria; phylum Pseudomonadota; class Alphaproteobacteria; order Rhodospirillales; family CALINB01; genus CALINB01. The sequence goes on from CALINB010000267.1 coordinate 11,722, forward strand.
GACCGGACTTCGAACACCGCGAAATCGGCATTGGGCATATCAATCAGTTCAAACCGCTCAATATGAACCTGGCGCGGCGCCAGCTTGACCGTCTCTTGGCGTCGGGCCAAATCATAAGCCCGCTGGCCCTCGACCTTGATAGCCGAATATTGCGGCGGCATCTGTTCAATATCACCCCGAAACAACGGTAAGGCCGCTTCGATGGCAGCGCGATCCGGGCGCAGATCGCTGGTTTCGATGACAGCACCTTCGGAATCATCCGTATCGCGCGCTTCGCCCCAGCGTAACGTAAAGGTATAGGTTTTTAAGGCGTCCATGACATAGGACACGGTTTTGGTTGCTTCGCCGAAGGCCAACGGCAAGACGCCGGTTGCTAAAGGATCAAGGGTACCGCCATGACCGACCTTAGCGGCATCCAGTAAACGTTTTACCCGGCCGACAGCTTTGCTTGATGTAATCCCAGAGGGTTTGTCGAGAACCAGCCAGCCGTGGATCGGTCGACCACGCCGTTTACGCGCCATGATCGTCTCCAGAGTCGCGTAATAATTTATCGATGCGCTCGGCTTGCTCGAAAGAGTGGTCGACGCTGAAACGAATGTCCGGCACATAACGCAGCTGAATGGCTTTAGCCAGACACCGCCGTAAAAACGGGCGCGCCCGGCTTAAAGCATCAACCGTATCCTGCGCCTGCTGTGGATTGCCACCAAGGGGCATCACAAAAGCCGTAGCATTTTTAAGATCCGGACTGACACGTACTTCAGTGATGGTAACTGATACATTCTGCAACGCCGGGTCGCGGATCTCACCACGCTCAAAAACGACCGCTAAGGCATGTCGAATTTCTTCGCCGACACGGAGCTGTCGTTGTGATGGTGCTTTGGCTGAACCTTTTTGCATTATTTTTCTCAATCGAAAACGGCCGCCTAGCAAGCGGCCGTTATATAATCTGCAAGCTGCCGGGCGTCCGTTTAACGTTTAAAGCTGGCGCGAAACTTCTTCAACTTCGAAGCACTCGATGACGTCGCCTTCTTTTAAATCTTGATAATTGGTAAACGCCATGCCGCATTCATTGCCTGTTTGGACTTCGCGGACATCATCCTGGAAGCGTTTCAGCTGCGCTAAGTCGCCTTCATGAATAACGACATCGTCGCGTAATAGCCTGACTTTAGCGCCGCGGCGGACTTGACCGTCGATCACCTTGCAACCGGCAATTTTGCCAACTTTGGAAATGTTGAAGACCTCCAAGATTTCCGCATTGCCGATGATGGTTTCGCGAATGCTCGGCGCCAACAGGCCCGACAAAGCCTGTCTTAAATCGTCCGTTAAATTATAAATGATTGAATAGTAGCGAATTTCAACATTATCGCGTTTTGCCAGCATGCGCGCCTGCGGATTGGCGCGCACATTAAAACCAATGATCAAGGCCTCAGAGGCCTGCGATAAAATCACATCGGATTCATTAATGCCGCCAACACCGGCATGAAGAATCTCAATTTTAACCTCGTCCGTACTCATGTCCTCGAGCGCATTGATAATAGCCTCAACCGAACCGTGAACATCGGCTTTAATCACAACCGGCAATGCTTTCGCTTCTTCCGAACCGTCTTGAATTTTTTCGAACATCTGCTCGAGTGTACCGCGCGCCGAAGCAGCCGCTTTCTTTTCGCGTTCTTTGCGTTGACGGAATTCGCAAACTTCCCGCGCCCGGTTTTCATTGTCGACGACGACGACTTCATCACCCGCCGCCGGCGTGCCGTTTAAGCCGAGAATTTCGACCGGCATGGAAGGCCCCGCTTCTTTCAGTTCCTGACCGTGCGCATCAAGCATGGCGCGTACCCGGCCCCATTCGGATCCAGCAATGACGATATCACCGCCGCGCAGCGTACCCCGCTGCACCAAAACTGTCGCAACCGAACCGCGGCCTTGTTCCATTTTCGCTTCGACAATCACGCCCTCGGCAGGCCGGGCCGGATTGGCCTTCAGATCGAGAATTTCCGATTGCAGCAGGATGGCCTCTTCGAGTTTATCGAGATTGGTTTTTTCCTTAGCCGAAACCTCGATATCCAAAATTTCGCCGCCCATTTGCTCAACCACGAGATCATGCTGCAGCAAGTCGGTCCGCACACGCTGCGGATTGGCTTCCGGCCGGTCCATCTTATTAATCGCGACAATGACCGGCACCTCGGCCGCCTTGGCATGGTGAATGGCCTCAACCGTCTGTGGCATGATGCCGTCATCGGCGGCCACCACCAGGACGACCAGATCGGTCACTTTGGCACCGCGCGAACGCATTTCGGTAAAGGCGGCGTGACCCGGCGTATCAATAAAGGTGATCTTGTCGCCCGACGCCATCGTGATTTGATAGGCACCGATATGCTGCGTGATACCGCCGGCTTCGCCGGAAACAACATCGGTTTCGCGCAAGGCATCGAGCAACGATGTTTTGCCGTGATCGACATGCCCCATAACCGTCACAACCGGTGGACGAGGCTGCAGTTTGTCATCGGAATCCTGCTCGCCCGACAAGCCGAGCTCAACGTCGGATTCACTGACCCGCTTAATTTTGTGGCCAAATTCGGTCACCACCAGTTCGGCTGTGTCCGCGTCAATCACTTGATTGGCGGTCGCCATGACGTCCATCTTCATCAAAAGCTTGATGACATCGACACTCCGCTCCGCCATCCGGTTGGCCAGTTCCTGCACCGTAATGGTTTCCGGCACCGTAACTTCGCGGAAGATTTTTTGCGATGGGTCGTCTTGCAACGATTGACGTTCTTTTTGACGCTGCTTTTCGCGCGCGCGGCGCACGGAGGCTAGACTGCGGGTCCGTTCCTCGCCGTCTTCGCTGCCCAGCGCCGCCGAAATTGTCAGCTTGCCGGAACGGCGGCGCTCACCGCGCCGCATCGAGGGAGCGCGTTTCGGCTGCTCCGGACGGCCTCGCGCGGTCCGGCGGGCCTCGCCTTCTTCTTCGGCATCATTTTCTTTTAATTTAGCCGCCGCCGAAGCCGCCGATAATTTTGCCCGCTCCTCGCGCTGGCGATCCTCGTCTTCTTTTTGCCGGCGGACATCCTGTTGGGCCGCATTGTCGGCTTCCGGTTCAGCAGCCGCCGGCTCTTCGGTTTCCGTTTCCTCCGGTTCTTCTTCAACTTCTTTTCGGACCGGCTCAAATCGGCTGGTGATGGCGCCCGGCTCATTTTGATCTTTGGTGCCGGCGTCCTGCAAGGCGCGCGCACGCGCGGCCTTTTCTTGTTCCGTTAAACGCGAAAGGGCGGCTTTATCCTCTTTAATTTCTTCCGGTTTTTTCGCGCTTTCTTCGTTTTTCTCGTCGAATTCTTTGGGCGCATCTTTGACCTCGGTCATCGCGCCGCCCGAGTCCTGCGTAAAGGTCCGTTTTTTACGAACCTCGACGGCAACCATTTTCGAGCGCCCATGCGAGAAGCTTTGGCGGACTTGCCCGCCTTCAACCGTTTTCTTTAACTCCAGCTTGCTGGGACGCGACAAGCTCAACGGTTTCTTACTCGATTTCGTTTCTTTTTCCGTTTCGGCCATATTAACCAAGCGCCTTTATTGCTCTATCTTTATTCGTCTTATGATTCTGCGTCTGACGTAAACCCGCGAGCCGTTGCAGATCAACATGTAACTGTTCCGCCATAGGGCCATCGGCAACCGCGACATAAACCGTCCGTTCGCGGTCAAAGACCCGGCCAAGCTCCTCGCCTGTGAGCGCGGATTTAACCATCTTATCAAATCCGATCTCCTGAGCACTACCGCCGGCATCGGCGGCCATAATGATCAGGGCTGCCTTGCCGGCCTTCAACCAAGACGCGGCTTTTTCATGACCCATGACGGCCTGACCCGCCCGGCGGGCCATGCCGATACGGTCCTGGCAACGACGGACAAGAAGCGTTTCCAGCCGCTGAATGAGATCAGCCGGAACACTCACCGCCGCCCGGGCCGCCTTCGCGAATAGCCGTTTAGACACCGCTGCCTCAAGCGTGCCACGTTCGGCACATAACCACATGCCCCGGCCCGGCAAACGCTCGGCCGGATCAGGCGTAACTTCACCGGACGGGCCGACAACAAATCGGATCATCGCGGACTTCTCCAGCCGCTCGCCGCTCACCAAACAATGACGCACGGTTTGATGGCGCGCGCTTTGCCGGTGATCTGCAATATGTTCCTGATCGAGAGTCGTCATCATTGCCGTAACGTCCTAATCGTTTACTTGCCGCCCTTTTTTGGACCGCAGAATTCAATCGCTATTCCTTTGCTGGCTCCGTTTCGTCCGCCGTAACCTCACCCGCTTCCTCACCGGCGGCGGCTTCCTTGTCTTCGTCTTCAAACCAATGGGCCCGGGCCGCCATGATGATTTCATTGGCCTGCTCTTCGTTCAGCGATTTTGCCGGCAGAAATTCGAGCAACTCATCACTGGCCAAATCGGCAAGGTCGTCCCGTGTCTTGATCTCATTTTCACCCAGCGCGACCAACATGGCCGGTGTCAGGCCCTCAAGAGACATTAGATCATCGGTAATGCCGAGCTCTTTACTGCGGGCCGCGAGTATTTCATCCCGCTCTTCCAAATAGGCCTTGGCACGAGCCTGGAGTTCCTCGGAAATACCTTCATCGAATCCTTCGATGCCCGTTAAATCTTCGATCGGCACAAAGGCAACTTCCTCGACAGAGGTGAATCCTTCCGTCACGAGAAGGTGGGCGATGACATCATCGACATCAAGGCTATCGATGAACTGCTGCGACAACGCCTTAAACTCTTCCGTGCGGCGGTCGGATTCTTCAGCTTCCGTGAGGATGTCGATATCCCAGCCCGACAGCTGCGATGCAAGACGCACGTTTTGACCGCGCCGACCAATCGCCAAACTCAATTGGTCATCCGGCACGACAACTTCGATCCGGTGCGCTTCTTCATCCAAAACAACTTTCGCGACTTCCGCCGGCGCCAGCGCATTAACGATAAACGTCGCCGGATCCGGTGACCATTGGATGATGTCGATTTTCTCACCCTGCAGTTCACCGACGACGGCTTGGACTCGCGAACCGCGCATACCGATACACGGCCCGACAGGATCAATACTGGCGTCATGGGAAACCACGGCGATTTTCGCACGTGATCCGGGATCCCGGGCCACCGATTGAATTTCAATAATACCGTCGTAAATCTCGGGTACTTCCTGTGAAAACAGTTTCGCCATAAACTGCGGATGAGACCGTGAAAGAAAGATTTGCGGCCCGCGGGTTTCTTCGCGCACGTCCATAATATAAGCGCGCACGCGGTCACCATTATTAAAGTGTTCACGCGGAATACATTCATCGCGCCGTAATAACGCTTCGGCCCGGCCCAGATCGACAATCACGTTGCCGAACTCGATACGCTTGACGAGACCATTGACCACTTCGCCGATCCGGTCTTTGTATTCGGCAAATTGGCGCTTGCGCTCGGCATCGCGGACTTTCTGAACGATGACCTGTTTCGCGGTTTGCGCGGCAATACGCCCAAAATCAATCGGCGGCAGCGGGTCAACCAGGAATTCGCCAACGGCGGCGTCCTTTTTCTTTTTCTTCGCATCCTTTAAAAGAATTTGCGTCGATTCATTTTCAAGCTCTTCGACGACTTCCGTATAGCGGGCCAGCGAGATCTCGCCGTTCGAGCGATTAATTTCGGCGCGAATATCATTTTCATGACCGT
>CALINB010000268.1 GCA_938045325.1 uncultured Rhodospirillales bacterium
CTACTAGTAGAGTTCGCTATCCTTGGGAAGATTAATAATTAATTAATGGAGCGCGTAATGGCGACATCCGAAGCACAGAAAAAATGGCGGGACAAACACCGCCTGGTGAAAAAACAGCTGAATGTCATGGCCCGGAAATCCACCCATGACGATCTCGATGAATTTGCCAGCGAGTTTCGCCTGCGTGGCAAGGCCGAAGCGGTGTCATTTGCCTGCTTCGTTATCCGCGGGCTGATTCAGCGGGCCGATTACAACAAAGAAATGGCACAAATGCTGAAGGACTTCAGCGATGCCTATCACCGCGACCGCGATATTTACGCGCCGTAATATTAATTTCCAAATTAGAGAGGTGCGACATGGATTGCCGTGTCACGATCAAAGACCCGGAAAAAGCGACCGGTATCGAAAAATTGTTATTTGAAGGCGGCGAAACACTTCGCGGCGGCCCCGGCAAGATGCCAAATTCATTCCGGGTCGGTGCGCATGTGCCGTTCATTCAGATGATGCTGGTGCCGTTTATTTCGGTCGTCACTCGCGAAGGCGGCGGCGGTAAGCTCACCACAAAGCTGCGTGAAATGGTGGTCATCAAAACTAGCCAACTGAACGGGTGCGCGTATTGACTAGCGCATAATACGAAGCTCGGTCGAGCTGCAGGCATTACAGAAGATCAAGTTCAAGCCATCGGGTCCGATGACTATATGGACTCACCCTTACTCAATGATCGTGAAAAACACGCGGTTCTTTGGGCGGAGCATGTCACAAAAAACACCGCGCGCTCCGATGATGAGGTATTCGCTAAAGTCGCAAAATTATTCAGTGAAGAAGAGATCGTCGAGCTGACGTTTGTCTCGGCGTATTTCAATTTCCGCAACCGATTTATGGATTCCTTAAATATTCCAGTCGACGTCACTGAAGGCAAAGACGCCATCAAGACCCGTTCGGTACAGGCCAATCCGGATAAGCTGAAAGCGTATTTACAATTCGTGATCGATAACTGGCCGGACGAATTCCCGGCACCGACCCCGGACGAGTAACGAGCTTAAACCGGCGTATCGCCCTTGATCATCAAGCGGTGCATACGCCGGCGAAAGCCCTGGTAATCGCCCATGGCATAGTGCTGGGTACAGCGGTTATCCCACAGCGCGATGGAACCGGGCCGCCAGTTAAACCGGCAGACGAACTCCGGTTTCATGGCGTGTTCGCGCAGCTGATCGATGATGATATCGGCTTCGTCTTCGTTGAAACCTTCCAACGTTTCCGTATGTACGCTGATGTAAAGCGACTTGCGCCCGGTTTCAGGATGGGTGCGCACGACGGGGTGTACGGCCTCGGTCACGCGGTTTTCGTCGGGCTTTTCTTTCAGTTTCATCGTCGTTTTCGCAGCCGCATAGCGCTCGGCCCGTGAGCGGTGATCGCCCGTTTGCTTGCGGCGTTTATAATTATCGCCTTTATTCAGCGCGCGCAGGCCACCGATCATCGCCTCCATGCCGTCTGAAAGAGCGTCATAGGCCAGATACATATTGGCGAACAGCGTATCGCCGCCGTAGGGAGGCGTTTCCTTGGCATACAACATCGAGGCCTTGGCGGGCTTATCGGTAAATATCTGATCAGTGTGCCAAGAATTACCGAATGTGTAGGTGTCATCCTCATTTTTCAGGATTTCCAGCACTTCGGGATAATCATCCAATCCCTTCATCAAGGGATGGGTATGGATTTCACCAAACTTGTTCGCAAACTCGATGTATTGCGCGGGCGTGATCTCCTGGTCGCGAAAGAAAATCACCAGATGATCGAGCCAGGCGCGGTAAATTTCGCCGAACGTTTCATCGTTCAACGGTTTCGATAAATCGGCGCCGAATATCTCGGCCCCCAACGCGCCGGCAATGGGTTTTACATCGATTGAATTGTATTCGCGGGGTTGATCGAGCATCGCTTTAGAACGGTTTGCTTCCTTCAGTGATAATTCTGTGCAGCAACCGGTGTTGTTCGAGGTCGAAATTCGGATAAGCCCTGTGCAGGGCTTGGCGATTATCCCAAATCAAGACGTCGCCGATGGACCAAGCGTGTTTATAAATAAATTCCGGTTTTTCCAGAAGGACATCCAATTCATCGATGAGATCTTGGCTCTCCTGCGGCGTCATTCCGGTCATGTTCTCGACTTTGCCGCGATGAAAGTACACGGCCTTCTTACCGCTGATCGGGTGGGTGCGCACAAGCGGATGGGGCATTGGTTTTTCGAACTGCTTCCAGTCCTTGTCCATCACTTGTTTGAGCGAAGCCAGCCTCGCCGCGCTGCCTTTTTGCACATTAAAAGTTTGCAGTTTATCGATCTTCTTTTTAACCGCTTCCGGCAACGCTTCATAGGCAGCCCGCGTATTCAATACGCCCGTTTCGCCGCCTTGATCGGGCATTTTGATCGCGTGCAGTACCGTGTAATTGGGCGGGGCTTCGCGGTTGGTGTGATCGGTATGCCAATAAGACGAGTGGTAAACCCGCTTGCCCTCGGGCCCGAGTTGTTCATTCGATACCTTATTGATGAGGGGATAACCCTCAAGGTGGTACAGAGAATAATTTTGTTCGACCGGCTCGGCGAAAATACGAACCGCCTCGATGTACTCGTCCGGGGTTAAATTTTGATTGGGAAAAACCAAACAGCAGCGCTCGACCAACGTATCGTTTAAAAGTTCTTTTGTTGATTCATCGACGGGGGCACGCAAATCAATACCATCGATGCGTGAGCCCGTGAGTTCCGTCAATGGCGTAATTTGAACCCCGACTTTTTCCTGAACGGCTGTTGTCATCGTTAAACCTATATGGGCCGGTCACCCTCGGTGAGGATGCGGTAAAACTGGCGCAGCTGGCTGCGGTCGTAATCGTGATAGGCCTGATGCAGCGCCTGGCGGTTATCGATCACCAGCATATCGCCCAGCTTCCAGGCGTGCTTATAGATAAATTCGTCTTTGACCGCCGTTTCCGAAATTTCCAATAATAATTCCCGCGTATCTTCCGGCGACATGCCCACGATGTAGTCGGTTTTAACGTCATGATAGTAGATCGCTTTTTTGCCCGACTCGGGATGGGTGCGCACCAACGGATGAATAATCGGTTTCATCTGGCTTTCTTCTTGAAGCTTCTTTCCCTTCAGTGAGGGACGTGCCGCGGCCCGACCGTAATGTACATTCGCGGTTTGCAGGCTATCGATGCGCTTTTTAAAGTCTTCAGGAAGGGCGTCATACGCCGCTCGCATGTTACAGACACCAGTTGCCCCACCTTTGTCGGGCAACGAAACCGCATATAAAATTGTGCACTTCGGTGGGCATTCATGATTGGTGTGATCGGTATGCCATCGCGAGCCACGCTTGTTGAGCTTGCCGTCCGGTTCCTTGTGCATGCTCGAAACGATATTGATGAACGGATAGCCTTCTAAGTTAAGCTCGGTAAAATTTTGAGGGTAGGGTGGCCCGAAAATATTGGTCGCCTTCATGTAGTCTTCCGGCGTGTAGTCCTGGTCGCGCACGACAAGACAGGCATATTCCGCCAACGCTTCGTTGAGTTTCT